>JAJRUR010000305.1 GCA_024277695.1 Bacteroidota bacterium
ACTTTATCAAAAAATCAGTCAAAGATGGTTATCCGGAAGACGAGGGCAAACGTCGTGAAGACGATGTCGAAAAACTCATCAAAGAATATGGCCAAAAAGTAGATGAATTGATCGCTGCCAAAGAAAAAGATATAATGACCATTTAGTAAGATTACCACATAACTCTCAGCCTTGAGATGATGTACCGCCAATAATTGCTATCCCTCAACAGAACATTATTTAGCGTCACCAAATAGGTCTCCTTGGTTTGTGATCTCAAAATCTATCGTCTGCCCTATCTTCAATTGGTTATCTTCCTTTATTGTCTTAGATTTATGATTATCCGTAAATAGACGCATATCTTTCAGGAGTTTTACGGAACTGATTTTTACATCACTGAGTTTATTGCCGGCGGCTTTCCAACCTTTAACATCCATCATATCTGATGGACGTATTTGCTTCTGGTGGATTTTTGATTTTCTTTTTTCTTTATACTGTACTTCGGACACGTTATCATCAGTAAGTAATAATAATTTTGTCGATTTATGCTCATTTATCATAGAATATATTTGGTCAGGATTTCCTACTTCAAACCTAAAGCGCTTGAGCATTGTCCAATTTTTGTTGCCGTCATAGTATATTACATTAAATACTTTATCCGGATCAAATTTTTCAAAATAGATGATTTTGTCCATTTCAAAGCGTCTATTTAAATCTAATGTATAATGTCCAAATGCACCATTATAATATACTACCAATATAACATCTCCGGTATCAAATTGGCCTAATAGCCTCCCCTGTTTATTTTTATTGAGCTTACCACTTACTTCATCGAGCCATAAGTCATACGATCCGGCACTAGAAGCCCCGATTTGGTCTAGTGTCACTTTGTGTATGGGATAGCGGGTGATAATATTACCACCGGCACCACGTCCCTTGATGCCAAAGTCCTCAAACCCAAATTTGAATACTTTGTTACGCGCACGGCTTGTAGGTCGCAACGTGACGGTTACGACTTCTGCTTCGCCGTTGGGATGCGCACGAAAATAATGTACTTTACTCCTAGCTGCACCTTTGGTTAGATCGTATTCTTTATCGCGAGTAATCGAGGTGATTTGGAACCGCTTTGCATAGCTTTTGCCTGACTTACCGTCCAAATATATCATACTATACGTCGTTCGATCATCTCCTTTTTTCCATATATCTACATGAATTATATTCTTGCCTACAAAAGTTTTTTCAGCAATGCGGGTGACTTTAAACTTTCCGTCCTTGGTAAATGCTATCACGTCATCCATATCAGAACAATCCTTAACGAATTCTGCACCTTCATTTTTCTTTAATCCATAACCTACAAAACCCTCTTTGCGATTTACCCATAGTTTTGAGTTATTAATGACTACATTTTTTCGATCTATACTGTCAAAGGATGTTATGGTGGTTTTGCGCTCACGCCCTTTGCCATATTTTTTTAAAAGATTTTCAAAATAAGCGATAGCATAATCCGTCAGGTGCTCTAAATCATACTCTACGGCTTCAAGGTCTTCAGACAATTTTTTTAGAAGCTCATCCGCCTTAAAACTATTAAATTTAGATATACGTTTAATTTTGATTTCTGTCAATTTGACGATATCCTCTTCTGATATATCTCGAGGGAGTAGTAATCTTTTTTCTTTGGCTTTTTTGGTCGATGGCGTTGCGACATATTGTTTTAGTCCCGTATCGATGGCCTCCAACACTGCCTCCCAGGTTTCACATTCTTCGATTTGTCGATAGATACGCTTTTCAATAAATATCTTTTCCAATGAAGAAAAGAAAATCTTTTCGAGCAGTTCTCCTTTTTTAATTTCCAACTCTTGACGCAAGAGCTCCTTAGTCTGATCCGTTGATCGCCTCAATATCTCATCAACAGTCAGAAACACCGGTTTATCACCATCGATGACACAAGCATTGGGTGAGATACTAATCTGACAGTTCGTAAAAGCATAGAGGGCATCAATCGTAACCGTAGGAGATATTTTAGGAGGTAATTCGATGCGAATTTCGACATCCTTGGCTGTATTATCCGTGACTTTTTTGATTTTAATTTTGCCGGCTTCATGTGCTTTGAGGATACTATCAACCAGACCCGTAGTAGTAATACCGTAAGGGATATCTTTGATCACCAAAGTACTCTTATCCAACTCTTTTATCGTAGCTCTGATGATGACTTTTCCACCGCGTTTCCCACCTTGATAATCCGATACATCGATCGATCCTCCTGTCAGAAAATCGGGATAAATTTTTTGTTTGCGTCCTTTGAGCCATTGGATGGACGCCTTGATAAGCTCTTGAAAATTATGGGGAAGAATCTTGGTTGCCAGGCCTACTGCGATACCCTCTGCCCCATGCGCCAGTAACAGGGGAAACTTCATCGGAAGGTCAATGGGCTCATTTTTTCGACCATCATAAGACAACTGCCATTCAGTAGTCTGTGGGTTGAAGGCTACCTCTAAGGCAAATTTTGTCAGTCGCGCTTCGATATATCTCGGCGCAGCGGCTCCGTCACCGGTCCGAATATCACCCCAGTTGCCCTGTGCATCGATCATGATATTTTTTTGTCCCATATTGACCAATGCATCACCGATAGAAGCATCACCATGAGGATGAAACTGCATGGTATGTCCGATAATATTGGCGACTTTATTATATCGTCCGTCATCCATACGTTTCATGCTGTGCAAAATACGTCTATGTACGGGCTTGAGTCCATCTACGATAGATGGTATCGCTCGCTCCAGTATGACGTAAGAAGCATAATCCAGAAAGTACTCACGGTACATATCTTTCATAGAATTGAGCGGGAGACCTTCTTGGCCGGGCTCTTGGTGTTCCTGTGTAGTATTTGACATATTACATATTAATAAATAGCATAATACAAAGCTAACAAATGCATAGTATCTAACAATGGCCGAATGAAGAATAATTAGATTTTAGGCTGCAAAAATCAGTTTCGAGCCATATTTTTACAAAAAATCAGAAAAAAAACTGCCCTAGGCATCTTTAACTGAGACCATTTCGTTATCTTAAGGCACCTATGAGCTACAGCAATTGAAGCAAATGGATATATCATTAAACATAGAACGACTCGAAAATCATCTTTTAGAGGCTTGTATCAACAACGAACGTTGGGCGCAAAAGGAGATCTACGAACACTTCTATGCTCAAATGCTCGGAGTGTGTATGCGATACTCCAATAATTCAATAGATGCCCAAGATATCCTTCATGACGGTTTTATCAAGGTTTTTAGACACATAGCCAAATATAAAAAAGGTACTTCTCTTCAGGCTTGGATGAAACGATTGATGATCAATACCGCCATCGACTACTATCGTAAAAAGACACGTCGAAGAACTGAAGAAATCACGGAAGCCTTTCGGTTGGATAGCAAAGAAGCGGATGCCATCAGTAAAGTATCCGAAAAAGAAATCTTGGGTTTTATCCAGATGCTGACTCCTACTTACCGGATGGTTTTTAATCTCTACATCATCGAAGGGTATTCGCACAAAGAGATCGGAACTATTATGGGGATAAAAGAGAGTACAAGCCGGTCCAATCTAGTAAAAGCAAGGGTGAAGCTCAAAGAATTGATTCTGACCAATACTAACTATGGCAAAAAATAAATTTGATCATATCATAAAGAATAAAATTATATCTCACGGAACGAAAAGTTCGGCAGATTGGACTCGTATGGAAGCTCTGATCGATAAACATCTCCACGGAAGTGATCATCAAATTTTTGAACAGATCATCACTCAAAAGTTGGCTGCAGCAACTCAGATCCATACAACGCCTCAGTGGGATAAAATGGAAGCGCGCTTAGATGCCCAAGTTAGTTTGGACACTAAAAAGTTTGATCAAATTATTTCTCAAAAGACCAAAACGCTTCCAATCGGCATCTCCAATTGGACAGAATTTTTGACCTTGCTGGAAGAATGGGAGCTCTTACATAGAAATATCATCACAAGCAGAATCGTGGAGGCTTTTGTACTCATTTTGGTACTCCTGCTGAGTTATCAAGAAATCAAATACAAGGACAATGACCAAGCTAGTGACCAGAGACTTACAGAAGTTTTATCTAATCCTCCAGAGGAACTACAGATATCTGATATTCCGATCTTTACACCATCTACAGCTGATGATCGAGTTGCGGATCAGTCATCAAAAACAGTGCATCCCGGACTCAAAGCATCTGCTTTCTACAAAAAAAAGCAGCACAAGGAGCAGCATAGCGCCACACCCGGAGACTTTGCCAAGAACAAGCCTAGAGACTTTCGATTTGATAGAACCGCCACTGAGCACAAGAAATCTGACAGAACTGCCTTGCCTCCTTTACATGTAGTATCCTTTCGCAAAAAAATTGTTGCATCAAAGGCTCTCGCCAAAAACCAAAATAAGAGAAGACCTGACGGCAAAAGAACTCTAACAATTCCTATAGAGACATTGCCCAATCAAATAGGCTACTTAGACATCATGAGTGCTTGGACATCTAAAAAAACTATTCAACCGATTGCAAAACTAAGAACAGTTTCGGATTATTTTGAAAACGGTTGGACACTAGGACTTCATTTGAGCTGGATAGAACACTTTATCAGTTCGCCGTCCAATCCATCATTTAACGTCTCAGCTTATAAGCGTTATAGTAGGGGGTATGGTTTCGGGTTGCGATTCAATCGAAAAATCGGCAAATGGAGTTTGTCCAGTGGTTTTGGGTATCAGTACCTCAACTATACGCCTCAAAATGTCACCGTTGTATTAGGATCCATCCTCCATCAAGGATATCGACGATTCCGACATACAGGAACCACCCTTCATATCGCTCAGCTTCCCATCAGCCTATCACTGGATGTCAAGCAAACGGCGCACACAAGGTGGTATGCAACCATCGGACTATCGTCTCAAGTAGTCGTCAGTTCAAAATATCTACTCGAAAACATTCCTGACCCTGAGCTTAGGAATGAGCCAAAACCTGCACCTTTAAACTTTGAACCTTTCTCCAGCTATACGACACTAAATAATTTTTCGAAAGGAACCCTAGACGGGGGAGCACTCTATCTCAATAGTTTTAGCACCGCTCAGATCGGTATAGGCATGGATTATGCCATCAACCCAGATCATGCTATCTTCATGAATCTAAGCTACCATCACCCAATTACATCTCGACGCTTGGGACCTAATAATGATAGATTTTACAGTACGTACTTGAGTATGGGCTACAAATTTAAAATCAACAAATAAAATGTGCCGGATCTATCTGTTCACTTTTTAGTAAATAGATAGTTCCTATTGTTTTTGCTATCTGGTGATGACAAGAGAAAAACTCAAGAACCCTATGTGTTTTAGGTTGAGTCATTTTTTTTAATTTCCAATCCGTATTCATCTTGAGGAATGAAGTAAATTAAGTATATTTATCACCAATTGATTCGTTAACTTCGTACTGTAATACTCTCTTATGCGTAACATCTTATTCTTCACCATAATATTATTTTTTGTAGCCTGCAAGCCGAATCCCAATGTATATAACCTTACGAGGAAGACAGATTTGCCCTCCAATCGATATAATGTAGCCATTCTTATCATGGACGGAGTATATAATACAGAGTTGATAGCACCTTATGACATTTTTCAGCATACGGTATATCGCCAAAATATCAAGCCGATGAATGTATTTCTTGTAGCCAACACACTAGATCCCATACGTGCTTTTGAAGGCAACTACCACATTCCTGATTTTAACTACCTCACGGACAAAATACCCCATATAGATATTTTGGTCGTACCTAGTGCGGAGCATCACCTGGATACTGATTTGGAAGATAAGGAACTTATCGCTTGGGTAAAAAAAGTATCGAAAGACGCTATGTATATCACTTCCCACTGTGATGGTGCATTTATATTGGCCAAAGCCAATCTTTTAAAAAACAAATCTTGTACTACATTTCCGGGTGATATCGAAGCTATGAAAAAAATGTTTCCCGACCTAGACATCAAAAAGGATGTGTTTATCGTCCATGATGGAAAAATTATTACTTCAGCCGGTGGAGCAAAATCATTTGAGGCGGCACTCTATCTATGTGAGCTACTCTATGGTGCGGAAGTTACTCGCCGACTTGCTCAAGGACTAGTCATCGACTGGGACATCACCAAACTATCTCACCTTATCGTCTCCAAGAAGATCTAAGGATCATATTGACCAAAGTCCAAATAATGACAGCTATAACAAAATATTTATGGATCTTATTGCTACTACTCATATGGATAAGCACGAGCCTTCAAGCACAAAAGCGCCTTCAGATCGAAAAGAAAAATAGTCTCCGACTCCTAAAATATCAAATTGGGGATTCCTTTACCTATCAAACCAAATTAGGTGGAAAGATCTGGTATTCTAGTGAGATCAAAGACATCGATGCGCAAAACAAACTCCTCTATTTGGATAATGTTATATTAAAACTCGATCAAATAAGTGCGGTGAAGAGTTTTCAGAACAGAGGGTGGTCACGTGGTTTCGCCCACACCTTACGGACCTTTGCTTTGTCATGGACGACATTTGCGGCTGTAGATCAGATCACCGGTGGTGATACAGACTGGAAAGTCAATGCAATAGCAGCAGGGGTACCCCTTACATTGAGTATCCCTCTCCAATTGCTCTTTGAATCCAAGACACATAAACTTAACAAAAAATTCAGCCTCCGGCTATTAGACTTGAGGATGGAATAATAATGCGCCTTTTGAGTTTTGAGCAGCATAGCAAAAGAATACAATATAATTTCAGTACAATTATTTATTTTGTGGAATTATTTTGTATTAATAGTTCAAAAGCCTCTTTATAGCCTTCAAAACCTTTTCCACTTATGGTAGCAATACATGGCTCTGTCAGATAAGAATGGTGCCGGAATTTTTCGCGCGCATCGACATCACTAATATGTATCTCTATGACCGGAGCAGAAATGGCTTTGACCGCATCAGCTATCGCTATCGAAGTATGCGTATAGGCAGCAGCATTTAGTATTATCCCATCACTATCAAAACCTACCTTATGCAGATAATCTATCAGTGCTCCTTCATGATTTGACTGATAGTATTCTATCCACACCTGCGGATATGCTAGCCTCCACGCATCCAAATAGTATTCGATCGGATACTCTCCATAGATGTCCGACTCTCTTATACCCAATAAATTGAGATTAGGACCATGTATTATGTGTAGATGTGTATGATAATAAGGCAGCAAAATAATGATATATTAGTTAGCCATTTCTGACAACACCTTGAGTCGGACGAGTTTTATCTCTTCGATGGTGATGTCATCCTCCTGGAGTTCTGCGAGTGCTTCGTCTATCGAATCCGATTCAGAGTCCATAAAATATGCTTCGATATCCTCTCTTACATATTCGTCGATATTTTCATCAAGATAATAATCAATATTAAGTTTGGTACCTGAAGAGACTATGATATCCATTTCTTGGAGTAGTTCATCCATCGTCAGATTAATACCATAGGCGATATCTTCAAGGGGTATTTTGCGATCGACGCCCTGAATGATAGATACTTTTGCCTTAGATTTGTTAGCTACCTGTTTGATGACGACATCTGAAGGTCGGTCTATCTGGTGTTCTTCGACATAGTCTGCTATGAGCTCGATAAATTCTTGAGCGTATTTTTTAGCTTTGCCTATACTGACACCCGTTATTCTTACCATATCGTCCATACTGATAGGATATTGAGTAGCCATATCCTCCAGTGATGGATCTTGGAAGATAATCCAAGGTGGTACGTCGTGATGCTTGGATAGGTGCTTGCGCAAATCCTTGAGCATTTTGAGCAAAGTATCATCCAATGCTCCTGCTCCTGCACTTTTTATGCTATCATCTTTAATTGTTTCATAATTTGTATTGATAGCAATAGCTACCGGATAGCTTGTTTTGATAAATGCCCTTCCTTTTTTGGTTAATTTAAGGATACCATACTGCTCAATCTCTTTGTACAGTAGATTCTCTAATATGGCATTTCTATATACAGAGTGCCAAAAAACTTCTTCTTTTTCGCTGCCTTTTCCAAATAGCTTGGAACGATCAAAACCATAGTCTGTAATTTCTTGCGATTTTTTTCCTAATAGAAAGTCCACCAAAAGCTTTATGCGGTAGTTCTCTTTTAATTCATCCACTACTTTGAGTGCAAGTTGAATATCTTTTTGGACTTCTATTCGTTCTTTGGGATGCCTACAATTGTCACATAATTCATTACACCTATCTGCATCATAATCTTCTCCAAAATAGTGCAACAAAAATTTCCTGCGACAAGCTCCGGTCTCTGCATAGCCGATGATCTCTGCGAGCAACTGTCCTGCCATCTCTTTTTCAGCGATAGGCTTATCGTGCAAAAATTTTTCGAGTTTGAGGATATCCTTATAAGAATAAAAAGCGATACAATTTCCTTCTAAGCCATCACGTCCTGCACGTCCTGTTTCTTGGTAGTAGTTTTCTATACTTTTGGGTATATCAAAATGGATAACAAAGCGTACATCAGGTTTGTCGATTCCCATCCCAAATGCAATGGTAGCACAGATGACATCAATATCTTCCATCAAAAACTCATCTTGGACTCGATTCCGCGTCTTACCATCCAGTCCGGCATGATAAGGTGCAGCATTGACACCATTTATTTGAAGTGCTTGAGCTATTTTTTCGGTATTTTTACGACTTTGGACATAGACGATGCCCGATTTGCCGGGTTGGGTTTTGATATATTGTACGATTTGTTTGATGGCATGCTCTTGATTATGCTTTGGTCTGATCTCATAATACAAGTTATCTCGATTAAAAGAAGAAAGAAACATCCCCGGATCTTTCATCTGTAAGTTTTTGACGATATCTGATCGTACCTTTTCGGTAGCAGTAGCCGTGAGTGCCATAGAGGGGATATTTCGCTCAAGCGAATCTATCATAAATCGTATCCGTCTGTATTCAGGTCTGAAATCGTGCCCCCACTCTGATATACAGTGGGCTTCGTCTACTGCGACAAAAGATACATCTACTTGCTTAAAAAAATCAATATTTTCTTTTTTGGTGAGGGTCTCAGGTGCTACAAATAGTAGTTTAGTTCTACCGGCCAAGATATCTCCTTTTACTTCCCGAATCTGTGTTTTGGTTAAGGATGAATTGAGGAAGTGAGCTACAGCGCTATCTTCTCCATAGCCGCGGATAGAGTCCACCTGATTTTTCATCAATGCGATGAGAGGTGAGACAATAATGGCGGTACCCGGAAGCAATAGTGCCGGTAATTGGTAACACAGGGACTTTCCTCCGCCGGTAGGCATAATCACAAAAGTATCCCTCCCTTCGAGGATATTCTGGATAATCTGTTCTTGGTTTCCTTTGAACTGACTGAAGCCAAAATACTTTTGTAAGGCTCCTTTTAGGTCAATATTTGTTTCGACTGTACTCATTGCTGAATTGCTCGTTTTTTTCGAGGTATGAAGTTAATTGTTTTTGTTTAAAAAAAACATTTCGACTATTATTTTTGTAAGGTCCAAGCCTCACTTTCTTGTTTTGAGGCTATTAAGATACGATAATTCTGTTTAAGTAGTAGCTTTTGAAGATTTTTTTATACATTGAAGCCTAATTTTAAATAAATGTGTTTTGATTTTTCCTATAGGTGATGACCAGGTCAAAGGTGGTTACAAGCCGATTGTAAGTTATACCTTTATAGTTTTTAATGTCATATTCTTCCTCATACAGCTGTCTATAGAGGGTAATTTGATCTGTCAGCTAGGGAGTATTCCTAACGAAATTGTAGCAGGTCAGGACAGCTACACCCTATTCAGCAGTATGTTCATGCATGCCGGTTGGATGCATCTCATCGGGAATATGGTCTTTCTGTGGGTATTTGCAGACAATATCGAAGCTACGATTGGCAGCCTAAATTTTGTAATATTTTACATTTTGGGAGGTCTGGCTGCAAGTGCCCTACATATCTATTTCAGTATGCGCGCACCGGATCTAGCAGGATGTTATGCACCATGCAATGCCACAATCGCTTACCAAAAAGGTATGGCTATCTGTGCAGGAGCTACACCCACGATAGGAGCAAGTGGTTCGATAGCTGCAGTGCTCGGCGCATATCTCGTAATGTTTCCAAAATCCAAAATCAAGATATTTGTACTCTATTTCTTTCGGAACTTCCACATATCCGCTTTTGTTTTTCTTGGTATTTGGATATTGCAGCAGCTTGTTTCCGGCTTCATGTCCTTAGGGGAGCAAACACAGAGTTCGGGTGTTGCTTGGTGGGCGCATGTCGGAGGATTTGTCTTCGGAATTATTGCCGGCTTGTACTTTAAGCGTTTTATCAAACCCGGAGGGGTCGAGCAATATATTGAAGATACAGTATAAACCGATACTAAAAAAATTAATAGGCAATAAAAAGTAACCGGGGATATTTCTCTATGTACCCCAACCCATCAAGAATTACATTTAGCACCTCCACCGAATAAAACAATAGAAATAAGCCTATAATAAATTTCGGAGAGCATTTAGGATTTTTTATCAAGAAGAAAATACCAAAAATAAGCCCCTGTATTAGGGACAGCAAGGTGTAGGACATATATCATGTCAACTTCTAGGGTCATAAGTTAAAGATAGCTTTTAACGGTGCCGTTAGTGAAAATTAAAAGCAATTATAATATAGTATAAGCACAATATACCTTAAGATAACAAATATATCGTCGATAGGAGGATACTTTTTAATGCAAACTCAGATGTTCCTCCAAATATCTTGATGTCTCCAAGGATGATGTGGGCAGATTGTACCATATCTAAAATGAAGCAGCCTAAAAATGTTTATTGGGCTTGTAGTGGATCTTGATCTTGTTCGGAAGTAAGCTCACCGGAGATGATACCTTTGGACAAAAGCCAATCGTTAGAAAATATTTTGCTCAAATATTTAAGGCCGTGATCAGCAAAAAGTCCAACGACAAAATCAGTAGATTTGAACTCGTCCTGAATCTGTAATATAGCTTCTAAGACTGCACCGCTGGAATAACCTACTAAGATACCTTCATTTTTTGCTAAGTTTTGAGCTGCTATAGCGCTCCGATCATCAGCGACCTGAATAAAACGATCAATGATCTTGAAGTCAATATTGGCGGGGATGAAGTTTTTGCCAATGCCTTCGATGTTGTAGCCATAAGCTTCATCGTAATCAATGATACCTGTCTCGTGGTATTTTGTCAGCACAGAACCAAATGCATCTACTCCATATATTTTTATGTCAGGATTTTGCTCCTTGAGGTATCTGGCAACACCTGAAAGCGTTCCTCCCGTGCCTACTCCGGCTATAAAATGTGTGATCTTACCTTCTGTTTGTTCCCATAACTCCGGTCCGGTCATTTCGTAATGAGCTTGGATATTGGACTTATTATAGTATTGGTTGAGAAAAACCGAATCAGGTATTTCTTCATGGAGTTGTTGTGCTTTGGAATAATAAGAGTGTGGGTCTTCAGGCATCACACTAGAAGGGCATACATAGACTCTAGCACCTATGGCGCGCAGCGCATCTATTTTTTCTTGAGATATTTTGTCCGGTACGGTCAGTATACAATGATAACCTTTGAAGGCACATATGAGGGCCAAACTAAAGCCGGTGTTGCCACTTGTCGCCTCTATAAAGGTCGGTGTGGACTCAAAAGTTCTATTGTTCAGTACATCACGCACCATGTAGAGTACGGTCCTGTCTTTGGATGATAATCCGGGGTTATATGCTTCTAGTTTACAATAGACTTTGGCAGGAATACCATCTATTGTTTTTCTCAATCTGACCAATGGCGTGTGCCCTATGGCTTCTATCAGATTGTCATAGACTTGGTTCGAACGCATAGATTAATCGTTAAGCTTATTGATGATGCAATACCTTTAAAAGCAACAAAGTTAACTAATCGATAGATAATATCGTAATTTTGACACCTTGATTTTGCAACACAAAAATACAAAAAAAGCCTGCTTGGTAGTCCAAACAGGCTTTTTTTATATTTTATCTTATGATTAGTTTTCCATCGAAGACTTTACAGGTAAGGCTTCCTGCATTGCCTTTTCGGCACTTTTGGCACTTGTTTTCATTGCCTTTAGACCATCTTTTTTACAACAAGCTTTTTTTGCATCAGCTGTTTTAGCTCCATCTTTGCAACAAGATTTACCTTCCATTGCAGCTGTTTTGGCTCCTTTGTGGCAAGATTTGCCATCCATTGCAGCTGTTTTGGCTCCTTTTGTACAAGATTTGCCGTCCATAGCAGCTGTTTTGGCTCCTTTTGTACAAGACTTACCATCCATTGCAGCTGTTTTGGCTCCACCTTTGCAACAAGATTTGCCATCCTTAACAGCTGTTTTCGCTCCTTTTGTACAAGACTTACCATCCATTGCAGCTGTTTTGGCTCCTTTTGTACAAGACTTACCGTCCATTTTAGATGGTGCTGTATTCACAAATACTCCCTTCTCAGCATCATAGTTTACCGGTGTATAGCTTACTTTTCCACTTTTTTCACAAGTATATTTGGATACAAAGGATACTTTTCCGCTTTTCTCACAGACGCGTTTTTCGATTTTATCGTCGTTTTCAGCTGCAGCAATAGCAGCTTTGAGTACTTCAGGGTTTTGGATCTCTACAGATGCAGATTTTGCGCTTTTAGTACAAGTAGATTTTTTTGCAGCAGTACATGCTTTTTTTGTAGCTTGTGCATTGATAGACATCATGCCTAGAAATGCAAACAAGCTTAATGCGATGATTTTTTTCATAATTTGATTATTTTTTTGTTTATATTAGTAATAATAGTACAAACTTAAACATAAATCGGGTATAAATTGCACTTTACTAAAGTGTGTTAAGTCTTTTTTAACGTTTTTTGCCCATTTTATACAAAAAAACGAGTATTCAGATGAAAATAAGTAGCGAAATATGTAACAGACAGTTTGAAAAAGCTCTTTTGGACTATCGATTTCATGGAGTCAATCAGATGGAAGAGCAGTTGCAGGGGCTCTCTGCACTTGACCAACTGCTCTACATGAAGAACTGGATCGATAATACTCAATGGGATGCTGAGGATCTTATTCGGAGTCGATTGCGTTCTGCAGATGAGGGTATGCAATTAAAGAGACAGATAGATGCCCTCAACCAACAACGTACAGACTTGGTGGAGCGACTGGATGATATGATCTTCGAACATCTGAGTGAAGTGAGTCCGCTGAGCGATGCCCGATTAAGTACGGAGACACCTGCTTGGGCCATCGATCGGCTTTCTATTTTACACATTAAGATATATCAAATGCGCCAAGAGACTCTTCGAGCAGAAGCTGACCAGGAGCATATAGAAGCATGTCAGCAAAAGCTTCGTATTTTAGAATCACAGCACAAGGATCTATCTCTTGCTATCGATCAATTGCTGGAAGATATGAGGCAGGGAGTATGCAGAGTCAAAACTTACAAACAGATGAAAATGTACAATGATCCGAAACTCAATCCGATCTTGCGCAATGAATAGCTGCCTCATCATACGATTTTCATCCTTGGGCGATCTGGCGATGTGCCTTCCGGTGATCAATACTGCCTGCATCCAAAATCCGGATACTTCTTTTACTTTGCTTACGCGAAAGCGGTTTGCGGGATTGTTTGAGCGTGTCGAGCAGTTGCAATTGATTACACCGGATATCGATGAGCAGTACCGAGGCATCATCGGATTGAGAAAACTGGCAAAAGAACTAAATATCAGCGGATATGATCGAGTAATAGACCTCCACGATGTTTTGCGATCGCGGATATTGACTTTTGGGTGTCATCAGAAAAAAATATTTAGAGTGGATAAGTGTCGAAAAGATAAGCAGGCTATTATTCAGCAAAAGAGCAATACACCGCTCCGACCTATGCGTGCTCTATATGGAGATGTATTTAAGAAAGCCGGCTATCAACTCCACGACGAAGTCTGTCGATCTTATGTATTTCCTACATCTCATCCGGATATTGAAGATCTGCAGGCAAACACCGGTACACCCAATGTAGGATATGCTCCCTTTGCAGCGCATGCGCAGAAAGCGATTCCAATGGATATATCCATCAAATTGTTGGAGGCTTTGGCTGTCCGAGGGATAATCGTCCATCTTTTTGGAGGTCAAGATGATCTGCAGGATGCACAAATTTTAGAAAAAAAGATACTAGGGACCAATTTTGTCGGACGGTATGGACTAGAAAAAGAGTTGGACATCATGTCCCAACTGGATATGATGATAAGTACAGACTCTTCCAGCGGTCATTTGGCAGCCCTTACGCAAACTCCTGTAATGACTATTTGGGGAGCAACAGATTACAAATTGGGCTTTGCTCCACGTAATAGTAGCATTCAAGACTATTATGTACCGGGAGCAAACTTGGACTGTCATCCTTGCAGTGTGTATGGAAAAAAACGATGTAAAACACGAGATTTAGCCTGTCTTTCGAATATTGATGCTAAATTTATAGCCGATACGATTTATCAACAACTAAAATTTATCCATTAGATGATCAAATATTTTATACTACTCAGCTTTTTGATAGCCATCCAATGCAAATCCGGTCAGGTGGTGCCTCAACAATATGAAGGCCGCAAAATCGTCTTTGGTGACGGAGGAGGATTCTCAGGATTCATCAATCGTTTTTATCTATTGGACAATGGATATCTTTACAAAAAGATGCACAGAGATACAGGTTTTACTCAAATCGCTACTTTAAAAACAGACCTAACCCAACAACTGCTCAATCAATGGGAACAAAAAGGTTTTGATCAGTTAAAACTCAACAAACCAGGTAATGCATACCACTTTATAGAGTTTTTCCGAAAGGGAGAACAACAGCGCATTGTTTGGGACCCCTACGAGCGTGGTATGTATGAAGATCTTAACCAATATTTCAAAGTACTAAGGGGGATCGTTCAAAAAGAAATCAATAACCAAAATAAATAAAATAGCATGAAACATTCTGCAAAGAGTATATACACCATAGTCATCAGCTTGATGCTGTCGCTACCTGTCAGTTATGGACAATTCAAACCAAAGAAAACTTTTGATGCGGAGCCAAGGTCTGTTGACATAACTGAGGCAAAGTTGCAATTCAATCCCATTTCTCTATCCAATGATGTAGGATCTCATCGCCTAAACATTAGTCAAGCAAACACTCTTCCTAATCTAAATATAAAGCGGAAAGCAAAAGTCCTCCGCAACCAACGTGGGATATATGCCATCAAAAAACCCACCATGCTAGGAGCAGCTATGACGACTACGGAGGCAGTCGATCATTTTATAGCAGAACAGTTTGCTGTGCCGATAGATATACAAGTCATTGAAACTACCCACAAAGATACACGCAGGCATGTACGAGTACAACAATACTATGAAGGAATCAAAGTATATGGTGCTCAAGCCACTTTTCACGGCAATGCGTCCGGATTTGATTTTTATCTGGGACATTTGGAGCCGGAGATTCGTATCAACAGTACTGACCCGAGATTTAGTAGCGAAGAAATAGTAGCAAAGCTTGAAGCGCAGTATCCTGACCACACTCAAGGATGGGACATTCCGGTAGGACTAGACAAGCTCTTACCCAAAAAGAGATTTGAGGTAGAGTTGGTAGCTTATAAAGATAAAGATACTAGTTATAAACTGTGTTATCACATCATTGCATTTCCCGACAGGGTGCACAAAAAAGAGATAATTCTAGATGCTCTGACGGCAGAAGTCATATTAGAGTTTGATGCCATTTGCACACTTCATCCGGGGGACATATATTCTGCTACTAAACTCCATAGCGCACCTCCACCTGAAGTTGGCTCGGGAAGAGATGTTTTTGACCAAAATCAGACCAATATCAATACTTGGAGTTCGTCAGGTACTTTTTTTCTATTGGATGCTTCCAGAGATATGTTTAGGGAGGACTTATCGACTATGCCCAATGATCCTGTTGGAGCCATTTGGACATTAAATGGCAATAATGGTGCGCCACAGAACCAAAATTTTACTGTCAATCATCATCTGGATAATAATAATGTGTGGGATGATCCTGTAGCAGTATCAGCACATCTCAATGCGGACATATCCTATAATTATTTCAAAAATACACACGGGCGCAATTCGATCAACGGACTGGGCGGATCCATCGTGTCCATCACCAACATTACAGATCGAAATGGCAATTCGATGGGCAATGCTTTTTGGAATGGGCAAGCCATTTTTTATGGCAACGGTGATGCTGCTTTTAAGGAGCTGGCCAGAGGGCTTGATGTAGCAGGACATGAGATGTCTCATGGTGTGATACAGTCCTCTGCCAATCTAGCTTATCAAGGAGAGTCCGGAGCTCTCAATGAGTCCTACGCTGATATTTTCGGAAGTATGATCGATCGAGACGATTGGCTCATCGGGGAGGATGTAGTCAAGTTATCGGCCTTTCCATCCGGAGCTCTGCGCAATATGCAGGATCCTCATAATGGCGGTAATGGCCTACCGGATGTCGGTCGTGGTTGGCAGCCTGCCCACTATGATGAGCGATATATCGGGCAAGAGAATAACGGTGGTGTACACATAAATAGTGGGATATCCAATAGAGCATATTACTTAGTAGCATCCGATAGTCGAGTGGGAAAACAAAAAGCAGAAAAAATATTTTATGAGGTACTCACCAAATTTCTGACGATGAGTTCTGATTTTGCGGACTATCGCGCAGCATTGGAGCAAGTCGTTGCTAGAGATTACGGAACGAATTCCGGAGAGTGGGCGGCCTTGCAAAATGCTATGACCCTCACTCGTATCCCGGGAGGCGGCGGAGGTAACCAAGGAGAAGAATTTGACCCCAATCCGGGAGAGGATTTTGTTATGATGACAACAGCGTCTAAGTCCGGTATCTTCTTTTATGATCCTGATAGTGGGCAGAACCCAACACAAATTGCCAATGTCGGCTTACTCAGCAGACCTAGTATCAGTGATGATGGGACAGTAGGTTTTTTTATTGATGATCAAAAACGAATGCGGGTCTTACAAGGTTGGCCGGACAATACCCAAATCGGGTTTGCATTTCAAAACCCACTAGGGATTTGGCGCAATGTGGTCATCTCCAAACAAGGAGAC
>JAJRUR010000306.1 GCA_024277695.1 Bacteroidota bacterium
ATCTATTACTTTAAAACCATACTCTTGGCTATGACCTACATACACCAGTATGCTCGTTATAAAAATCAATATATACTTCATCAGACTATTGTTTTATAAGTTTACCGGTCAAAGTGTTTTGTTCTTCATCAAGGAGCTTATAAAAATAAACGCCTGACTCTAGAGTCGTTGTATTGATAGTAAGGATACTATTTATATCAATATTTTTCGACAGAATCAACTTTCCTTCTATTCCATAAATAGACAGTTGAGTCCACGATCCCAAAGTATTATCAACAATCAACTGATCGTTGACTGGATTTGGATATAACAGAATACTAGCTGCTTGGCTTTGTGCTACTTGATTATTGTCCAATGTAATAGCAGAACTTCCACCGCCTCCGCCACCTCCTCCACAGGGTGTAACTATATCTAAGACATCGAGATTGATATTTTTTTCGAAATAGTAAATAGCCTCTGCAAATGCTGCTACAGGATGGTCGCGATGAGCTATAGTGATGAGATCCGTTTCTTGCTGCGGACTGAGTGCAAATCCGGATGTACTGGACAGCCTCTGAATATTAATCGACTGAACAATTTGATAGTCTTGATCCTCTTGACTGGTATTGGGCATACTATTTAATAAACTCGCAGCGCTAGTATAGTCACCTTGATCCAAATACAATGTAAATTTGAATCGTTTGGCGATCAAATCCGGATCTAAGTCAAGCACTGAGTGCGCCTGTGTGTAATTTGACAACACCCTATAATAATTGACCAGATCATATAACCTTTTATCCTTGTTCGCTTGTAATATGGAGATACTACTCGGCGGCAGACTTTGAGTATTGCCATTGAGTAGATCGATGTATGCCTGTGTCAGCGCATCTATATACTCTTGTTCTGTAGTCGGTGGTGGTGCAGAGGATAGACACATATCTACATTTCCTTTAGCCTTAGGAACATTTGTAAAATTCTGCTCCGAATCATCCGGATCTGTACATGCAACGGGATGCAGTTCATCTACAAGATAATAAAAGTGCTTTGTATTGAGTTTGGTTTCTATCTCTAGTCGTGTCTCCGAAAAGCAATTATCTGCCGGTATATCTGTCTCCGAAGTTCCTTGAGATTGATTGGCTAGCAACCCCTGTTGAGATCTCCAGGACATAAACAGGACATCTTGTCTGCAGTCCGATGCCGGATAATCAAATTCATTGCTTGTAAACTTGGTGCCTTCATTATTACCTCTGAGCCAAATAGCTCTGCTATCTTCGTACTGTGATGAAAAATCATTACAAGTAATCGAGTTTAAACTCTCTACATTCCTTTCATAAATAGCTGTATTTAGATCTGTAAAACTATTTTTTCGGATATAAGATAGGTGAGGCCCTATCATACGGATGCCATAAGAACTAAGCTCTTGATCATGGCTAAAAACATTTTCTTGATTAGCGGTTATAACTGCGCCAAGACTATAGACACCAATCCGGTTATTTTGAAAAGTGTTTCCTGTCAGATTGAGGCTAGTGGCCAAAGGGCCTGATGATGACATATTTCTGATGCCCTCTGTGCAGTCTATAAAAGTATTATTATCTACTGTAGTCAGAACATAATCAATGCCACCGATACCGTAGTTATCTAAATTTTTGAATGTGCATCCTACAAAATTAATGCCATTGCAATCCCATATACTGACTCCTTTGCTGTTAGCTACATCAAGGCCAGGAATTTCTTTTTCTTCAAATAACACATTAATAAATTGGCTTTTGTTTTTATGGTCATATTTCATAAACTCTACTGCTCTTCCACAATTGACAAAAGAACTGTTTTGGACATCTACAAGGCCTCCCCAGAAGTCACTAGGGTCGCCATTTGCCCATGTTACTCTTGTATCACTAGTTGTGATAGCTGCAAATCCCACATTTTTGATGGTTGCGCCATTTTTCATAATGACTACACCGGCATCGTCTGCCTCAAGTATGTCGTATGGATCAGGCTGGACTTTTGTAGGATTTCCTTGTACACTGATACCAGCCCATTGGTTGGCAGCTGTTGTACTGGTCACCGTACCACCATCTATAATTAACCTTCCACCTCTTTCGACAAAGATGCCTTTAGACTCCGAAAAAGTTGCAAATGATTTGATAGTCAATTGACCACCAGCTTTGATAATTATATTACAATCAAAACGGTTTGCATTATTAATATTATTGTATCCTACTAAAGTTTTGTTATAATCAATAATCAAATCATCACCACCACAGTCACAAGCCATGATTGATGAACCATTGTTTGTTGTTTGGAACAAATGAAGATTATTTTCATCATCTGCCAAAGCATCTCGCATTCTCTGACCTTGTCCATCTGTAAAGACTTTCGTGCAACTGTTTGGATGTAGATATGCCATAATATTATCCATATCTGGATTATAGGTATCTCCTCTTGAATCTGTATCTGAGTTATCCCATATACAATCAAAATAAACATAATGAAGATTCTTCGTTGCTTCTGTATCACTTACTAAATCTCCACATACCTTTCTATTGGTTTCTAGATCTCCATTAACATATTCTTCGCAATGAACTCTATTGTTTATAGGTACGTATTTATTATCTTGGTGCGTATGATATAAGAACAGTACATGTCCCATTTCGTGAGATATAATACGTGATTCTATCACAGGAAAATTATCTACAACCCAATAACGTCCTCCAAGTCTAAATCCAGTCACTCCACCAACATTATCTGCTAAACCACCACCCTGTGGAAAATCAGAATTGTAGATATAGATGTCTATTGCGTTTGGTGTATTTTCATTAATAAGTATGTCATCACTTCGGACTACTTCATTAAAATATGTATCGTTATCGATATATTCTATACAGTTGTCCCAATCAAAAAATATATTGTGCGGTGCAAAATCCTCATAGAGATAATTAATTCCTTTTCGAATAGACTCTTCACTTTCTCCTCCGTTGCCATTATTGTCACGCACTACCCGGACTCTTATATTAATAAAATAAGGTCCAGGATTTGCCATATGACCATAGTTGAGCATGTTGGGATTGGGAGCAGAATAGGATCCAGTGGAGCAAAAATCCTGTGCCTGGAGTGTACACATCATGCTATATGCTAAAAGCGTAAGTGCGTAAGTGCGTAAGTGCGTAAGTGCGTAAGTGCGTAAGTGCGTAAGTGCGTAAGTGCGTAAGAAAATTTCATAGTAATAATATTTAAAATAAAGAAAGTACAGTAAATCTACCACTAAAACATGATAATACCAAATATTGCACTGTTTTTTTACAAAAATATTCCTTACCTATAGCTGTAGTTGTATCCGACAGTCCAAAAAAGATCGGTGACTTATCGCACGTTCTGTCGGATCCAAAATCGCTCTTGCTGCCTTTTTTGGTAGCGAATGGATCACCGAGCATGTTGTGTAACCTATTGTGCACTCGAAGTATGCGATGGTGCTGATATGTAACCCCAATAGCTAGGGGACTGGTCCGACCTCCACCAATCCCCTCCCGATTATTGTACTAAAAGCTTGGTTTGGAAGATTTTTTGACCACTTTGCTCCAATCTCAATAAGTAGATGCCTTTTGCTATAGCTTTATCCACTAGTCGGATCTGGTGGCTATGCTCATTGCTCTTCGATAGATATACCAAGCGACCAAAAGTATCATAGAGTTTTATATCAAATCTCTGTTCCCCGGGATGCTTTATATATAATATATCAGAAACGGGATTAGGATAAAGCTGTACCTCAACCAATTTCTCCTCCAGAGTGATTTTTTTGATTGGGCTGTATTCTACGCTTCCATCCATATCTACCATCTTAAGTCTGTAATAATTGATACCGACATCGGGCATATTATGCTCAAATCGATATGCAAGGGGTTTAGAGGACTGGCCGGCTGCTTGGATGCTAGCAATCTCGTCAAATCTTTTGCCATCGGTCGAGTGCTCGATCACAAAGCGATCTGTCTGTTGTTCGCTAGCTGTCTTCCAGCTAAGAGCCACTCCTGCAGCTATCTGACGTGCATCAAAATATAGAAGTACTACCGGAAGAGGGGCTGAGGCAAATGCTGCTCCATAATCTTCTGTCTCACCACTCGACGGATTGTGACAAGGACCGGACACACTACCATCATCTACTACTGCACGCATCCGCAATACGACATCCATGCTCATAGAGCCGGGGGTAGTAAACTGTAGCCCGGAGTCATTCGTACTATCGACAGGACCTCCGCACCAAAAACTATTGGATTGACAGGCAAATTCGTTGGACTCAAAAGTACCGTTATTATTATAGTCGATGTAGAGCTTTAGTTGCTCGAATAAGTTAATATTACAATTGCCTGCCGTATAGGAAACTCCATAATGTGTGTTCGGTTGGAGGTTGGCAATTTGGTCGCAAGTAAAATCACTGTATATAGGAGTATTACTCGTAGAGCTGGACAGTTCGTGTATACTAAAAAACCGAAGTCCTCCTCCACCGCCTGTGCCACTCGGCTGACAAGACGGAGAAGGCGGAGGCGCTGATACTTTGATATACCCCGATGATAGTTTGGTATCACTGAGGCTTCCATTTTGAGACTGAATCTGCACATCATAATTACCTACGGTATTATAAGTCACTGTTTGCTTAGCCGTGGTAGATGAAGCCGGACTCCCTCCCGAAAATGTCCAATTGCGTGTAGCACCAAACTCCGAAAAATCCTTAAAGTCCACCGAACTACCGGAACAAATAATCTGTGTACTCGCCACAAAATCCGCAA
>JAJRUR010000307.1 GCA_024277695.1 Bacteroidota bacterium
CAGTCCAAAAATAAAGATGCCCCGGCTTATCGCATTCGCTCGGTGACTTGCGCCATGATGGATTGGATCTGCTCCCAATCCTCGGGTTCTTGGTAGTATCTATCTAAATCCGAAAAAGCTTCGAAGAGTCGGTGTTTATTTTTTTTAGTATGTCGAAATACATTGCATCATATTTTTTATAGTCAAAAATATAAAACGATAGATATATTAGTATATCTTTGTGGGTCTAATAAGGTGAGCAAAGTAGTGATCCATTTGATAAAGTTCAGATAAAGCTATATGATATGCTCTTAATATGGGAAATAGGTGAAAGTCCTATACTGTACCCGCAGCTGTAATCCTTACATAATTATGTTTACTCATAACTGTGCCACTGATGATCATCACATCGGGAAGGCTTGAGTAAGCGAGGAAAGTCAGAAGACCTGCCTTATAGTTGTTTTATTTTTTTGAATTTGGTCTAATCGAATTTTAAGACCCATTGCTTTCGGGAATAAAAGCATGTGGTATCGTTGCTCAGAACTAGGTATCTTTGAGTACACTTCATCATGTATCTCCCGCTGCTCGATTCTAGTTATGAAGTGTATTTTGGCTATTTGTATTGGTTTGTTTTGGATTGGAATCCTTTCTGCTCAAGAAAGCATAGATACTAGTCTTTTGCTGTCTGAGGTACTTGTGGATGCTTGGAGTATTCCCGAGGATAGTCTGGATACGGATGATCCGGATATCAAGGATTGGCTCAAACAAAACACAAGCATTTTTCTAAAAGATTTTGGACCCGGCCAATTGTCCTCCTTGTCTATCCGAGGTGCATCGGCATCTCAAAGCGGAGTTTATTGGAGCGGAGTAGATATCCGAAATCCTATGCTCGGCCAGATCGATATGACGCAACTGGCTATGGCCGGAAGATCTTCTGTTCGGCTTTTGTCTTCCGGATTGTATGATCATGATATACATTTGGGAGGAGTCTTGGACCTAAAAACAATCTGGCAGCCCGGCTCCCCTGGTATGGAGTTGGCGATGAAGCATTATAATTATGGCTTTTTTGTCGGAAGTATCGCTTATCAAACCAATACCTCCGAGTTCAAGACCAATACCGGATTGATGATACTGGATGCTTCAAATCAATATGCCTATAGAGACTATCGTAGGCATATACAGACGCAGACCCATGCAGCGCAGTCCGCCTGGTCTTTTCATCATGCTGCTGAGCGATTTCTTTCCGATGCCAGCTCCCTCCGAGTAAATATATGGCTAAGAGGACAAGACAGTCAGATAGCCGGTCCAAAAAGCGGAACGAGATCTATGGCCGGTCAATCGGACAATAATTATCGCCTGGCACTAAGCTATCAATCGGACAATACACTCTTGCGACGTTCGACATTCGCAATACTTCATGATCGCTTTTATTATAGAGACAGTTCGATTGTACTTTTTGATCGATCCAATAGTACGGTGTTTGATCTGAGAAACCGATTCAATTTTTGGGATGCATGGGCGAGCTGGGATGTAGGCTTGGATATAAGATATAGCCAAGCAAATACAGATAATTATGATGCAGTGCAGCGTCGAAAATCAATATCTCTGTCATCGCGTTTGCAGCGGTTTTGGTATGATCGTTTTGTGACAGTATTAAATGTCCGTCAACCTTATGTAGATGACCGTTTGCTTGAGCCTAGTTTTGCATTACATAACCAATTTTACTTTGAATCCGGGAGTTCACTCTTTTTGAGAGCAGTTCGAGCTATCCGATTACCCAATCTCAATGATTTGTATTGGTCACCGGGTGGTGATCCCGATCTAAAGACGGAAAAGGCTTGGAAAATCGAAAGTGGATTTAGGCTTCAAAAATCTGACAAAAAGGCCTATTTTCAACTAGCCGGATTCAGCAACTGGACATCGGATTGGATTCTTTGGCAACCGCTCCAAGGCAGTTTATGGTCTCCTGTCAATATCTTAAAAGTGTGGTCAAGGGGATTTAGCCAACAACTTTTTGTGCCGATGATGTTAGCTGGTGATCAATATCTGACTCTAAAGGCAGGACATGAATATGTCCGTGCGAGCTATCAAAATAATACCGGCTCGACAGATCGATCCAAAGGTAGCCAGCTCATCTACACGCCCAAGCACAAAGCGAATATTAATATCAAGTACCAATATCCACAATGGAGCTTTGATACCGATATCCAATACACGAGTCCTGTTTTTATCACAACAGACCAGAGTCTATCGATTGGGGGGTATATGCTTATTGATGTCCGACTCTCCAGAAATTTTGGATTAGGGAGGTTTAAAGCAAGGGCTACATTGGGCGCACAAAATATACTGAATCAAGATTATCAGGTGGTCAGCAATCGACCGATGCCACTAAGAAATTATTTTTTAAGTATCAATATTCATTCACAAAAAGATTAAAATTATGAAACAAAATTTTTTGAAAAAGATTATTTTCGGATTGTTTATCTTCGGAGTACTGGGAGCTTGTAAGAAAGATGAGTTGCCATCGGACTTTAAGCGTACACATAGCGATGTGGTCGTGCTCAATGAGGGACCTTTTGGGACCCCCGGCGCATCGATTTCTATCTATAATCCGGTAGCAAAGTCCGTAGCGAATAAGGTCTATGAAGCGCAAAATGGATCGGTCATCGGGGAGATACTACAAAGTGCATATTGGGTAGATGATAAGCTTATGGCTATTCTCAATGTTTCCGGAGTACTCGAAGTGATGGATACGGCTGATTTTTCGTCGGATTATCGCATCGAGGGATTGACAAATGCGCGCTATATGGCGATGACGGATGCTACTACAGCCTATCTTACTACGATATTTGCTTCTTCTATCTATAAAGTAGATCTCTCCAATGGTGGAAGCATACTCGATACTATTGCTGCTCCGGCGTGGACAGAGGATATTGAGTATATCGGGGATGAACTTTTTGTATCCAATAGAAGTGGTTCTGAAATATTGATATTGGATCCTAAAACAGATACTTTTACCGACACCATAGATTTGGGATATGGTCCCAATGCTATGATGCTCGACAAACAGGGTATGCTTTGGGTATATTGTGCAGGTGATGCGTGGAGTAGTCCTCAGATACCGGCCTCCATCTATAAAGTCAATCCGGATACTCGAAGTGCCGAGCAGGTATTGGTATTTGACGATCTGAACACCAATGGTGCTACAACCCAAATGGCGATGAATGCTGCAAGAGATACGGTATATATCACGCGCAAGGATGTACGCCGATTTTCTATTGATAACCCCAGAGCTATAGAGTCTTTTTACGGCCTAGATGGTATCAGTCTCTATGGCTTGGGAGTTGATCCCATCAATGGTGATGTCTATCTGGCGGATGCTATGCGTTTTTCGCAAAATGGTCTGGTCATCCGAGTAGATGCACAGGCCAATGTTGTGGACTCTTTTAGAGTAGGAATCTCTCCAAACGGTTTTTTATTCAGATAGCTGCAGCGTTTTATTTGATAGCTATACACTTCAATAAAAAAAAGGAGACAATATTTTTTTGTCTCCTTTTTTTATTAAATACTTATGATTATTCTTCTTCTTCTGTAGCTTTGTACTGGTTGAGCAATTGTAGCAGGGTGTGTTTGCTTTGCATGCCGGATGCTCTCCAGAGCACCTCTCCTTTTTTGAAAATCATAAATGTAGGTACTCCGCGTATTTGAAATTTTTGGGCAATAGCCCCATTTTTATCTACATCGATTTTGATGATGCGTGCATCATCGCCTATTTCTTCTGCTACTTCTTTGAGTACAGGTGCCATAGCTTTGCAGGGTCCACACCATTCGGCAAAAAAGTCTATCAGTACCGGTTTGGGGCCTCCTACCAAGTCATTAAATGAAGCTTTCATTTGGTTATTTGTTTAAAATTTAGAAATAAAAAAAGTTGATCAACATCATGATATACCTGCACAAACAATCTATTTGTGTTTATAGTGTCATGATTAGAAAACAACTTCATAATATGCATTACGATTGGAGAACAAACCAAAGCTAAAAAGGATTAAAACGATGCCTCTTTTTTTTGTCGGTAGCCATTTGAGAGTGTCCTGACTCAGATAGTAAGCATAAGATTTGACCGATAAGCTGCGGATAACATGCAGAACAGTGATTATATGGTGCTAGGCTTAGGAGGAGGACTTCAACATATTCCAAATAGCTCGGGCAGCTGTACGGGATGCATTTTGATCACCTAAAGTAGCATAAAGTTGCTTATATCCGTTTTTTATTTTTTTGATCTGCTGACTATCGGTATGCATTTTGATTTGCCGGACGAGTTCGGATTCGTTTACTTGTTCTTGGATGAGTTCGACGATCAGTTTTTTGTCCAAAATTAAATTGACCAAGGAAATATAATCTACCTTGACGAGGCGCTTTGCGATCCAATAGGAACTAGGACTTCCTTTATAGACTACAATTTGAGGTACGCCGTACAAAGCTGTTTCGAGTGTAGCGGTACCGGATGTCACGATGGCAAAATCTGCAGCTTGCAAGCCTTTTTTCATACCACCTTGTTCGATAGTCACTTTGGGGTTGATGCTCCAAATGTACTCTTGATATACTGTACAATCAATGTTAGCAGATCGAATGACGACAAAGTTCATCTGCGGGAAGTGTTTGCTCGTGCGGAGCATGATAGGAAGAATTTTTGTGATCTCCTGCATACGGCTACCCGGCAGTAAGGCGATTGTGCTGACGGAAGTACTGGTTTTTTTGTGGATGGAGTCTTGATCAATGTGTTCTAGCAAAGGATGTCCTACATACTGTGCTGACATATCATATTTTGCGTAAAACTCCGGTTCAAAAGGTAGAATTACGAGCAACAAGTCAACAGATTTTTTTATTTTAAAGACTCTTTTTTGTCGCCAAGCCCAGACTTGTGGTGCTATATAATAGCAGCTTTTGATTTTTTGGTTTTTTGCCCATTGGGCTATTCTTAGATTAAATCCCGGATAGTCGATCAAGATTAAGATATCGGGATCAAAACGCTGTATTTGTTTTTTGCACCGTGCCATAGCCCGGAGGAGTTTGGGTAGGTTTTGGATTACCTCAACAAAACCCATATAGTCGATATCTTTATAGTGTTGTAGGAGTACTGCGCCGGTATCTCGGATACGATCTCCTCCCCAGGCTTGGATTTGGGCACGGCCATCCAGTGCTTGAAGAGCTCGTATCAAGGCTGCTCCATGCATGTCACCGGAAGCCTCTGCTGATATGATAAAATACTTCAATGGACAGAAGGGTTTGGACGGTCAAACTGTAAGTGATGGAGGGTATGCATCGCATCGAAGTTCGTCAGGTCATGCTGGATGGGTACTATGGCTACATAACCGTTTTCTAGTGCAAAATGATCGGAGAGTAAGCTATTGGACTCACCCACAAAACTCCCTGTGAGCCAGTAGTATTTTTGCCCTCTGGGGTCGAGTCCTTCTTGAAACTTTTCATCCCAACGTCCTTCGCCTTGTCGGCAAATACGTGTGCCTTTGATTTGTTGCAGTGGTAGATTGGGTATATTGACGTTGAGCAGTTTGCCTTTGGGGATACCGTGTTCTAATGTTTCGGCAATGATCTGGTGTGCATACACTTTGGCTGCCGAAAAATCAGCATCAAAACTGTAGTCGCACAAAGAAAAACCAATGCTATTGATCCCCTCCATGGAGGCTTCCATTGCTGCGGACATGGTCCCGGAATAGAGTACATTGATAGATGCATTGGATCCGTGATTGATTCCGGAAACACAAAGGTCTATTTTCCTGTCTTTGAGTAGAATATTGGTGGCAAGCTTGACACAATCTACCGGTGTTCCACTACATTCGTAAGATTCTATCCCTTCAAACACTTCTACTCGATGGAGCCGTAGCGGATCTTCGATAGTGATGGCATGTCCCTGTCCGGACTGTGCTGAGTTGGGGGCTACGACGAAGACCTCTCCGAATTGGCGCGCAGTCTCTACCAAACTGCGTATGCCCGGTGCATTCATTCCATCATCGTTGGTTACTAATATGAGTGGTTTAGACATAGTTTGATTGTTTTTGGATGATTAGAGTAACAAAGTTAATGTTTTTGGACTAAGCGACCGGAGCTAAGGGTATGGAGTTATTGGCAAGTGTTCTGAGATATGTCCAACGAACAAAAATGCCCCTTCTTTTTTTAGAAGAAGGGGCATCGTGCTGTATAGTTTATCCTTGACTGTCAGACTACTTCAGTTTGAGCATTTTCTTGCTTAAAGTACCTTGAGCCGATCGGACTTCATAATAAAATACACCCGATTTTCCATTGAAGTCATCATCTGTCAAAAGAATCTGAAGCTGTGGAGTAGGGGCGTTGATTTTTTTATTAAGGATAACTTTTCCCGAAAGGTCGTAAAGGACAAAATCAATCGCTTGCGCTGTAGGTAGCTCAACCAAAATGGTAGTCTGATCGATAAATGGATTGGGGTTGTTTTGGTAAAGCTCCCAAGCTGTGATCGGTTGAGCTCTTGATGACCGGAGGGAGATTTGGTCGTTTGTCAGATCTTCTGCATCCGGACATATACCTTCGGGTAGATCTTCGTCCGGAGTATCTTGAAAGATGAGGTAGGTCTGACAGTAATCTTCGTTGCCGGCTTGATCTCTCACAAGTACATCTACTAGAATGGTGTCGCGCACACCATTCGGGATATCATCACATCCGAGGGAGATAGTTGGTCTAAAAGGATCTCCGGAGTCAGTTCGTCGGATCAATATCTCTAAATCTTCTTGTGCTGTACAGTTGTCATAACTGCCTAGATCAAAAACATCAGCATCTAAGGTTAGCGTACCTGTAGATGGCATCACGACGGTACTCAATCCATTATAACAGTATGGTGTAGGTTCTTTGCACTCGCGGACATAAAATACGGAGTAGCAGTAGCTTTTATTTCGACAATCGTCCTCGACCGACCATCGGATTTTGTGCCATCCTTGCGGATAGTATCCACTGGGATCTCCTGTCCCACTCAGATCAGCTTTAAATTTTTCTTCATATTGGAGGTCAATAGCCCAGCTAAGCGAAAGATTTTCCGTACAATTGTCTTCAGCCTCGGGTATTTCGATGTTTGCCCAAACTTCACAGCCATTTTGCGGATTGATCTTGCACTTACTTTGAGCGATCATACGGATATCGTCGATGCCAAAATTATTACCCCGTTCATCCATCGTTTCGGCATAGGCGCAGAGTTGGACCTCTTCAAAGGTCTGGCTTTGCCATAAGGCAGTCAGTTCAATCCATGCATCGGGATTCTGTGGGATATAGTCTGAACGTACGAGTTCTTGTCCATTGGCAGTAAAGACGACCATCGGCTCATTGGTATTGGAGCTGTCCGGCGCAGCTATATTGTTGACCCAGGCAGAAAAGTCGTATTGGGTAAAAGGTGTCACTTGTATTTTTTGGCACCACACCATCAGCTGGGAAGTATCTCCATTGACTATCAAAAAGTTGCCATCACCGCTTGTGTGATCCTGTCCACTGAGGTAGTAGGGGTGCATCTTTTTTGCATCAGGAGCGACCATGTATTGTGCGGTGCGCCGCCCATAGCTATATTCTGTCTCAAACATCGTATTGCCCATCTCAAAGTCTCCGTTGATGACCACATTGCGGAGTTCTTCTTTGGTCACGTCTATGGTGTCCTGACAGCTGATAGTAGGATCGTAAGCATCTTTGACTTTGATGATTTGGATATATCTCCAAAGACCGATAAATTCTCCACCACCGCCTCGGCGGATAATCTCAAATTGACACCAGTCTGCTACTGTCCAAGTACGGATGATTTTTTGACATCCGTCTTTTCCTTTATTGAGGATCTGATCGTCATAAGTATAGGCAAGCATAGCACATTGGGCATCAAAAAATTCGGGTTCTGCATTACGTCGTACACGCGGGTCAGGGTGCTGTTTGAGCTCTTCGGGAGACAGTCCGTAGCCACAGTCATCGAGCATAATGTCGCAAGGCCATTCTACTCCGTCAGTAAGTGTATGTCCTCCTTTGTAGCATACCCAAGGCTCAGGCTTGACGGGAGCATCTCGGCATTCTGTATCACAGATAGTAAATGGATTATCATCTTTGATAAAAATACGCTGAGTGCAAGTGAATATGACATATCCGTTTTCGTCCCTGACGGTAAATATTCTTTTATAATGTCTGCCATAAGTGCCACAGTCTTCCGGTTCGACAACTTCTACCGTAACATCATAATTGTCCGGAAGACAACCGGAATTTCCTTTGATGATATCATCTCCACTGGCCCATTCCGAGTAATTAAAATCTTCGTTACAGCCTATCCATTCGTCGGGCGGACACTGAAAGCGGCGCATATCTTTGATTTTGACATAGGCATCTGACCAGCAATCGTTGTAGTTGCCATATAGATCTCCTCCCGGCTCTTCGCGCTTTGGATCTACAGGTCCTGGTCCCGGATCCACGCTATAGACGCGGAGATTGACCGAAATATGTTTTTCGTGATCTGCACAATCAAATTTGACGAAATCATCAAACGGACCTCCTTTGTCATCGCGACGGACTTTGAGATATACCGGTCCGCAGTCACTATTGGAGCCATCATCAAAAGATTCTGCATATACATGGCTGGACTCTCCTATGATCCAGACATTGACATATCGCACACATACAGCTGTAGGCGTACCACCACCGCCACCTTTGGAGGCGTGGATAAAATAACTACAATCTGCACTATTACCACAATCGTCCTTTACCGTCCATTTGACCAAATGGGTGCCTTCTTGCACGTTGATGGCGTAGTATTCTCCATTTCGTACTACGGTCTGTCCGCCGAACCAAAGTTTGTATGAAAATGTCCAGCTACAAGCATCTTCGACAGCCGGTTTAGGCAAGTGAATCTCATTGTCGCATCCATAGCCTACCGATGTATAAATATCATCCGGACAGTCTAGCCAAGGCGCCTTGGTATCTTGAACTTTTATTTTTTGATCGTGCTCAAATAACTGACCTCCACACCATGTATGCCATGTCCGTATGATCAAGTAACTGCCATCGCAGTAGTCATGACGCGTGTCCGAATATCCCGTAGCAAAACCACTACAGCTACTGCTGGGGGTACCTGTACCAAAACAGCTGTTATAGTCATCGGGGCTTGGATGTCCATTGTCGAGGGTATTCCATTGGTTAGGATTTGATCCGTAATGATCGCAGGATGCATCACACTCGAGTGCAGGCTCCCAGCCCCATGGATCTCCATCGTTGTTACCATCATAATCCGGAGGATATGTAATATTGTATTGACCGAGGAGGCCTCCTGCTGTGAGTAATAAACCTATACAGAGTAGTAGTGATTTTAAAGGTAGTGGTGTTGATTTCATTTTGTTGATTTTTTTAAAGTTAGTCTAATGACAGAGTAAATATAAAAATAAGTTTTATATAAAAAACAAAAATATATTATATTGTGATATTGAGCGTACAAAATATTGCTTTTAGGGACATTTTATTCTGAAATGCGTATGGAGCGGTCTGAGAAATGATCAAAAAGTCAAGGCTGAAAGGAACTCAAGTCTCCTCGCTATCTGTACGGAAGCAGAGGTCATGTACTTAAACTCAAGTTTCGGTAGTTAAAATCAATTGGATTGAGCTTAGATAAATCCACTTTCCTGAAAAATAGCTTATGGATTGGACTGAAAAATATTTATTTGAGTGGATAGCTTGATAAGAAACGGTGAACAGGTCGTAGCTAC
>JAJRUR010000308.1 GCA_024277695.1 Bacteroidota bacterium
AGGTCGCCACGATGGATTACAAACAGGTCGCCCCGCTGGGGCTTTTGTTGCATTAAGCTATTTTGTCATCTGCTCCGGAGGAGCAAACGGTTTGTAGTAGCACCATAGGTACAAATATTGTTGCAGCGCCGTAGGTGCGACCTGTTCACCGTTTCTATCAAGCTATCCACTCAAATAAATATTTTTCAGTGCAATCTATAAGCTATTTTTTTAAGAAAGTGGATTTATTTGACCTCAATTCAGTGATTTTAACTACCGAAACTTGAGTTATTTATATATTAGTGACATTGGTCAAAAACCACTTCCCCGAATTCAGTTTTTTGTTGGTAACAATTATTGATAAATGTAGGGATAATAGTATTATATGTTTTTTTTATTTTATGAGGATCTTTTAGATCGGCGATCATACGGATATATTTTTCTTCGCCGTAGTGCTCTATGAGCTCTTGCATCTTAAAACCATCCTCAAAGTGAAAGAGCATACCGCGCGGATTGGCTTCGGGATGAAACTGATATCCGATAATTTCGTCAGAAAACCTAATGCCCATAGTAGCGCGCTCTAGAGGGACATGCGGTCTTTCTTTTTCTATACAAAGCACCCGATAATTATTTTTTTTGATCAATTCTTGATCGAGTCTGACAACTTGATAATTTCTGAAATCGGCCACCCAAAAAGGGTCATCCAGGCCGGCTAAGGTAGATTCTTCTGTACCGGCTTTGGTTTTATGGCAGGGAAAAGTTCCGAAAGATCTCGATTTTCTTTTGATGACTTCTCCGACTTGCAGGTGATGACAGAGCATTTGGAAGGAGTGACAGATCAAGAAAAGATATTTTTTGTCTTGAGATACTCTATTGTGATCAATGATCCTATCGATCAAATCAAAATAGGCCTTGTCCCAGATACCATCACCGCTGAGAGGATCTCCGGGTCCTCCGGAGGAGATGTAGAGGTCGTACTCAAGTCCGGGCAGTTGAGCACCTGCACGTACATCAAAAAGTGCATAAGATTGGACGAGAGCAGACCCGTCCAAAATGGCCTTTAAGGATGGTATTCCTCTGTTTTGTGTACCATCGTAGAGATCCAAGACAGCTACTTTCAGCATACGGCATTTTTTATAAAACTCCCCCAAGTGAGATTTTGCTGACCGGACTTTTGGTTTCGGGCTCGTTCGATACTCATTTTGGCAGCGTGCTCCACAACCCACTCAAAGTTGGCTTCTCCTACGGAAGACAATTCGGCATCAGGTGCCGGATTACAAAAGTCAATGGCATAAGGTATCCCGTCTCTGATAGCAAATTCGACCGTATTAAAGTCATATCCCAGTGCTTTATTGAGTGCCAGGACACCTTGGTAGACTTGCTCCCATTCTTCAGGGCTCACCTGATGGTTGGCCTTGTATCTCAAATGATGCGGATTGCGCGGTTCATAGTGCATAATATGGACATACTTTTGTGCCAAACAGTAACACCGAAAGTAAGAGCTAAAGTCTATCGCCTCTTGGAGCATCATCACCAATTGTCCAGTTTCGTCATAAGCTGCCCAAAGTTCATCCAAGTTGTGGACTTTGTACACGCTCTTCCATCCTCCTCCCGAATAGGGCTTCATATATAGGGGAAAGCCTCCTAAATATTGCAAGATTGTATCCCAATCCCAAGGATATTTTAGATTGCGAAAAGAATTTTCGTTGGTGTCGTCCGGTCGTTGTTTGGACGGTAATAATACGGTTTTAGGCACATGTACCCCAATCTGAGTAGCGAGGCAGTTGTTAAAAAATTTCTCATCAGCGCTCCACCAAAAGGGATTGTTGAGTATTGCAGTTCCCATCAAAGCAGCGTTTTTGAGATAAGATCTATAAAATTCTACATCCTGAGAGATACGGTCTATGATGACCGCATAATCAACAGCACGTCCCTGAATGACTTCTTCGACTATAAGTGGCTCTGCTCTGATATCCGAAAGTCCATAGCTATTGACTCGATCTACAAAAGCCTTTGGAAAGCTATTTTCTTGGCCATAAAGTATGCCTATTTTTTTCATGGGACTGAAGCGCTTTGAAACAAAAGTACAATAAATTGCAAATATTGGGCTTTTTTTTATTGGATATCCGTACCCCGGGAGATATGCATCTGAAACCGGAAAAGTAAATGCTCCGAATCCTGATGGTGGTTTGGTATCTTTGTTTAGCTGCTCTCGGTCTTTGCCTTGAATGAAATTGTATAATATAGGCAATAGTGCCGAGCTACTGCTAGACTCCAGCCCTAAAGGTAAATAAAAAACGGATGTTGTTTTTATTCTAGCTACTCTTCTTCAGAGTGGTTATTTGTTGATTGGGATGTTGCGATAGCTACCCCAGATGGGATAACATGCACATAGGTGCGGTTCTTTTTTTTCTTTTGGAATCGTACCGTACCATCTACGCCTGCGTGCAAGGTAAAGTCCTTACCGAGATAGGTGTTGTCTCCGGGATGAAATCGTGTACCGCGCTGTCGTGCTATGATATTGCCGGCTCTAACCGTTTGGCCGCCAAAAATTTTTACACCGAGGCGTTTAGCATTACTATCTCGACCGTTATCCGAACTACCGGCTCCTTTTTTATGTGCCATGATTTAAAGAGTTTATTGACTATAGCTAGACTGCTATTGAATTGATTTTAACCTTAGTAAATTGCTGACGATGACCATTTTTGGTCTTGTAACCTTTTCTTCTTTTCTTTTTAAAGACGATCACCTTATCACCTTTCTGATGATGGAGCACAGTGGCTTTGATCGATGCACCGGAGAGGATTGGGTTGCCGATTTGGATTTTTCCATCATTATCTATGAGCATCACTTTGTCAAAGCTCAGTTCATCACCTTCGTTGGCGCTCAAATGGTGTACGAACAGCTCTTGACCTTCAGATACTTTGAACTGCTGACCTGCGATATCTACTATAGCAAACATAACTTTACGTCTTTTGTGTCTTTAAAAAGGAGTGCAAAGGTAATCTTTTTGGTAATTATCACCAAATCCAAGTGATATTTTTTACATATTAAGCTGAAATAGCATTCTTTGGCTGCACTATGCTCCCTCAACTTCAGCATAACTGCCTCTAGTGTATTGGCACTAGAGTATTATCGGTATGGACAAATTACTTATCATAGTGTTCTTCGAAGAACCGGATATACTCTTCGAGAGTTTTGGACCGGAGCAATTCGCGGTAGTTACGCTGGTTGATAGGAAAGAGTTCGTATTGGCTATCCGGCAAGAAGTTTTCTTTATTGCTCAAAATGCTTTTGTAGTACTTCATAGCAGCTTGTCCTGTAGGAAATTTCCTTACGATGAGTATGGGATCTTTATCGTCTTTACTGAGATACACATTGCCCACTCTTAGTTTTTCTAGTTTGTGGTATGTACGGTTATAGTCCGACACTTGCGCTCTCAGCTCATTGATGCTAGTGTTTTTGTCTGTATTTCTGAACAGGACAAGTACATAATGTAGGCGATCTTGCTGATCTACATATCGCGATTTCTTTTTATTTTCTTTTTCTCCGAATACATTTTTATCTCCTCGGATATATCGGATGATTTCTTTGGCTCGTTTAGCCTCGTCCGTGCCGTTATGTGTAGTAACGACAAGATCAAGGGCTTTGAGATATTCATCTCTTCCTTCGGTTTTGCCCAGGCACATTGCACGTAATAGGGAGAACTTAGCTCTTATGTCTTTGGGGATGTTTGCAAAGTCACTTTTTGCCTGTCCTATCATCTGTAGAGCTTTGTATGCATCACCGGATTGGAAGCTTTGATATGCCAGATCATAGCTTTTGGATAGAGAAAGTTTTTCGGACATCTTTTTGTCATAGTAATTGGGATCGTTGATGATCTTAACAAATTCGCTATCTGCATATTTTTCTTCAAGCATAGCTTTGTAGCTATTGGCTTTGTTCAGCATTCCTTTTTCTTTATAAGCTAGGTAGAGTCTGTAATACACTTCTTCAGAAAAAGGTGATTTGGGGTATTGTTCTATAAACTCTTCAAAGGTTTTTATCGATAGATCTAACTCATCCAATCGGGAGTAATAATAACCGGCGAGCAAAAAGAGGGCTCTCATGCGGATATCTTGTGCTTTTCGGATGTCTTCTTCTGAGCTCGGTACATCTTTTAAGATACTGCCGATTTCTTCTTCTGTGAGTTCTTCAGCTTCAAATTCATCAAGTTCTTCTTCTGTAAACGAATTTTCGGAGCTTTGTTTACGACTACGACGCCAATTATCCTCTAGTACCCTATTGCCCCAAATTTTGGTAAAATCCTTAAGACCACGTTTTACGGATTTTTCGTCATAGGCAAAGAAAGTACTTTTGGAGCTGTTGAGTGATGTTGATCCAAAATTGCCGGCGCGACGAGCGGCTCCGGCATTCATATCAATGGATTTGAAGTTATTGGATTTGGAGCCGGAAGCAGAAGAATTTTTGTTCGAATTTTTTTCTTTGATCTGATAGGCCAAGAGTCTTTTTTCGTCATCCGACATTTGGCTGATTCTCAAGAGGCTATCCTGGAGAGCCAATAAGTTGAGCTGAGCTACGACATCGGCAAGACGATTTCTCCGATCGTCTGTAGGTGCATAACGTTCATCGGTCTTTAACATATACTGCAGGGACGTGTCGTAGTAATTTTTGGCTTTGGGGTATTTTTTCTTGATGTAGGCATAATCTGCCAAAACAAAGTAGGCTTCTGCTTGGATGTGCGGGTTGGATTTGCCTTTGTGAGCAGCGAGTACCATTTGCTTTCGGGCTTCGTCGTGCTTGCCCATTTTTTGATAGATTTCTCCTAAGGCAAAATGGATTTGGTCTTGGAATTCGTCATTTTTATTTTCCTTGAGCATTTTATTGAGTAGATCGATCAATTTTTGTTGGTTATTTTGATCGCCATCCCACTGACTTCTCACCTGATTGATACGTGCGTTAAACTCCATTTCAAAGTCCGGATGTGCCTTGACCACTTGGGCGAAAGCCTCAGCAGCCAATTTATTTTGGCCTTTGCCCATATAGATCTGACCGAGTATATATTGATAACGCGCTGCTTTTTTATTGCCTTTAAGCTCGATGAGTTCTTTTAAGGGAGCGATAGCATCGTCATAGTTTTTCATTTCCAGATAGGCATAAGCTTGGATTTCGGGAATCTGTTCGAGGATATAATCGGGCATCGATGGATCGCGTCTGATGCTACTGAGTTTGAAGAGTGCATCGTTGTATCGTTTTTGGGCTACATAGGTCTTGGCCAACCAGAGCATGGCCTCCATTTGCGAAGGTTTGTGCTTGAGAAAATAGCGTTCTTGTTCGACGGGATCTTCTAGGATGGGAGTATTGGACGCTGAGGCTACTTGAGATTTTGGGTCATCGGATATCTTAGGTTCTGCCTCGGTTTTTTTGGGTTTTTTGGTTTTTGGGGCACTTTGGGGCTTAGTCATTTGGGTGATTTCATCTCTTTCCTTGCGGTTTTTATTTCTCGCTGCTATTTTGGCGGCTTCTTTTCTTTTTTTGTCCGATTCTTTTTTTGCTTTTTTTCTAGCCTTGAGGCGTTCTTCACGAGATTGAGCGACTTGTTTGTCAGTCGCATCCTTATCTTTAATCTTCTTTTTATTATTGCGTTCTTTGAGACGTTTTTCTCTTGATTTGTCCTTTTTTGGATCCTTTTTAGAGCTATCTTTACGGCGTTTTTTGGTCTTTGTTTTTTTGCGTTTGCCGGATTTTAAGCGTTTGCTTTTTTTCTTGGACTTGGCTCGGGCAGCTTTTTTTCGAGCAGAAGTTCTTCGATAGTCGCGACCTTCTTTTTTGGCGAGTTCTGCCTCACGCTTTTCGCGTTGTTCATCAACTTTTGTTTTTCTCTTGATACCTGCCTTGATTAGATTTTCGGGTGCGAATTCTTTTATCATATACTCAAAAGTATGCTGAGCTGCATCGTAGTCTTTTTTGAGGAATTGGCATTGACCGGAAAGTATATAGCAGTTATCCACCCATTTGCTTTGTGGATGTAGATTGACTACCACAGTGACTTTATTGATGGCATTGTCCAAGTCTCCGGCCACAGTGGTTGCATTTTCGACAGCGACGTGTTTATAAAAAGGTAGTATTCGGTTGTAATTATCTCGATAATTGTCATCCAGTTTTTTGACACTACCCCTGTACAATTCTTTGGCATTGAAATAGCCATTGTATCGGGCGGTGGTATTTTGATAGAGCTTGCTTACCGAGCGCAAGTCACCTTCTCGATTGGTACCACATCCTGCCAATAATAAGAATAAGCCTAAAAGGCTAAATATTTTTAGATTCAAATCAACTATTTTTGTTCATTTTATTGTTATAGTCTATAGCAGAAATTGCATAGCAAACCGTTATATTATTGCTAAGTGCTACATTTTGTGTACATTTTCTCAGCCATAAAAACTTAAAACTTTGCAAATTTAT
>JAJRUR010000309.1 GCA_024277695.1 Bacteroidota bacterium
AAAAGACAGAGTCTCCCGGTTGGAGATTTATTCCGATAAGTTCTGCATCAATGGCACGAACCAGCGGAGCCGTTTGTACACAAGAATAGACCGGTGTAGGGTTGGTAATAGTGGCAGTAGCAGGAGAAAAAGGACGATTGGGATCACCCACCGAATAGGTAATTTTGCTAGGATCCAATGCACCGGTGAACCATTCTTGATTAAGTTCGATGGTGATATTTTTGGCAGGAGCCAGACCGTCATTGACTATTTTAAGTCCATAGGTAGTTGCTTCATCTGCATAACAAGCAGGCCGGTACATAAAGGGGTCATATTTTTGGATATTGAGGATTGGTGCTGCGAAGCCAAAATTGACGCCGGTGGTTGACTCGTTACTGAGATTACAGACTTGAGCATTGCAACCATATCTTGCGGCTCGTTTTATGGGATCCAGTGTACCGAATTGACAGGTAGTGCCTTCCCAGACTTCGCAGATGAGGAGTTGTTCGTTTTCTTCGAAGAGGGAGTCCATATCAGGAGTACCACCGAGGGTAGCATGTACAATTTGGTTTTCGGTAATGGTATAAAAGGTAGTATCACCGCTAACGTGATCAACGGGGACAGACATACCGCCTATGAGGACATCATGATGGGTTAGAGAAGGTGGCGAAATGACATAATAGGTCAAAGAATCTACGGATCCGATACCGGCATTAACTAGCGGCACTTTTAGAGTGTCTTTTACATTGAGGATGGCATCAAAGACATTTTGTGGTCTTAAGTTTCCGATGATTTGGCTGCTGATGATAGAAAGATTACCTGCGATGAGTTGGATACCATTAGATGTATTAGAAGAGGATGAACTATAGCTTTCGCAAAGAGGGTCATGGAAGACATTGACATCCATAGTTGCAGGTACGGCAGCCATATGGCAGGCTGCCATGAGATCGATGGTAAATACGATCGAACTATTAGGAGGAATATCGGATAGCATCACGGTGTCCGTACCGGGAATACGCATAGCTGTGCCACCGGAAACGGCTTGAACATTATCAAAACTGATCTCCGGAGGGAGGACGATTTCGACTTTTACATTCATCAAATCGGTATTGGGAGAATTGATGTAATCGACTTCAATGGTAGCAGCTTGAGATTCGCTACAGGCGGACAGGCTGCCTGGTGTGGTGATGATGATGTCTAGGACATTTGGTTCCGGATTGGGGAAAAATACAGTAGTATTGGGAAATTGGGCTTGGGGTTCTTCAGGACAATCGATATCTCCATCGCATCCAAATTGCGCTCGACGCATCAGTGTGGTTGTGTTCATAGCCGGTTCGCAGGTGGCTACTTGCCATAATTCATCGACGACTATTGTAGCCCCTTGTGCGATATTCTCGATGAGATAACAAGTTTGTCCGGGAGGTGCTCCGAGTACTACCGGCAGGCTAGTATCAGCTACTTGAACATCATTGAGCGTCATATAAGGATTGTCAAAAACGCAATAGAATACTGAATCTGCATCGGCATTTCCATTATTTTGGACAGTATTTGAGATAGTTTCTTGTACACCGATCACAGCATCAGATATGGCAATGGGCATTGAAGAAATAATATCTATATTGGGTTGGTTTACTTGAATAGAGTTAGAAGAAACCGTTTGTGTGCTATCCGTACCGGGACAAAGCGGGTTATAATTTAGTCTAAAATCGTACATAGTTGGATCTACCAATCCACAGATAGGATCTATGAGGGCATCAAAAGTAAGCGTACCACCAGAAGGAATATCGGATATAACTACCGAATCTGTACCGGCTACGTGTGTGACAGTACCACCGATTACATTGCTAATACTCTCGAGCTTCAGCCCTTGGGGAAAAATGAAAGCTCCTGTAACAGCAGTTAGATCTACTCCCGGATAATCCGAAATATAATCTATAGAGATGGTACTTATCTGAGATGGTCCACACACATCGAAGCCTACAGGAGAGCTCATGGTCATCATGACCAGAGGATCTGTGACATTGAACATCAGATCAGTAACTACAGGAGTCGCCGGGTCGCAACTCAGATTGCCCTCACATCCGTAAGAAGCCGAACGGCTTAGGTCTTCTTCGGGTGTATTGCAATTATCTACTAACCAAGTCTCTATCACATCAATGGATGCACCCATCGCTAATGGACCGACTTTGTAACAGGTCTGCCCGGGTGGAGATTGGTCAGCGAGAGCTAGGCTGGTACCTCCTAGTGTGACATCTACGAGAGAAGTATTCATATTGTCATCTATACAGTAAAAAACAGAATCAGCATCAACCCCTGTATTGGTGATGGTATTGGTAACCATGAACTGCTGCCCTGCCACTACGTTGATGGCAGCGGGTGTTGAGGAGCTAATGGAGATAACTGGCATATTGACATTACTACCGCTGGTCATATCCGTGGCCGTATTGATGCCGGGAAGTGCACAAATGGTATCGAATGTCATAAAAAAATCAAGATCAACAGGAGCGGTGAGATCGCAATTGGGTTTTACTTCGATATCAAAACTAAGGGTAGCACCGGGAGAGATATCCGAAATATCAAGCGAGTCTGTACCTGAGATATAGCTAACGGCACCTCCTGAAACATTCTGAATACTGATATTTTGTGACAGTCCTGTGGGGAGATTTAGAATTCCGGTTATTCCTTGGAGGTCATCGACAGCAAAATTATTGGTGATGGCAATACCAACCAGCTGTGTCAAACCACATTTGGTATAGTCTGTGGGTGGGTTGATAGTAACTGTAGGAGGGGCATCAGTAATCGGGCAAAATTCAATATTATCCAGAAGGACATCTTGGCTGTTGGTATTTGTAGTACGATCCTCAAAACGTATTTCAGTGATAGTATTCATAGCTTCATACGGGATGACGTGACTAGACGGAGGATTATAAACGCCTTGAGATATACCATCAATAAAAACTTCTATGGCCTGTGTCACATTAACACCTACAAAACCTACATCGAATTTGAGTTCGTAGTGATCGCAAATGGAGGTGCTTAGATTCTGGCTTATGACCCCGTTAGCAGGCAAATTCATCCAACTAAATTGAGCAGTACCATTATTTTGTACAACAGTACCAGAAGTGGTCCATCCATTGAGATCCGTATCAAAAGTACCATTGGTAACGAGATTTCCGGCACATTGTGAAAATGAAGAGAATGGTATTGCTAGCAAGTACAAAATAAACATCCAAAAGAAGCGATGTAAAGAAGCCATCATATTTTGATTTTTTTTAAAAAATATATCCTATTCGTAAGTTATATTATATATAAAAATATTCTATATCATATTAGTCGATACATAAATAATTCAATATAAATCCCTTATATATAAGCCCTTATAAAATATTCATTCATTTAGCAATATATGCTTTTAATCCATCAAGTGGAAACAATTTTCTTGCCCAAAAAAAAGAAGAAGTTTAAGATCCTACTCGTGATCTTGGCTGATTCTAAGCTTAAAGTTTAGTAAAATTCAGTAGCATCACGGTACTGAAAGAATCAACTTTATCGATAAGAGTAATGCTGTGTGTCATCGATTATGCCAAAGAATCGTAATAGTTGGTACAGGATCTATATCCATGGACTTGGCAGTATAGTCATACTGCAAGGTGATATCCTTTCCCAGCTGTAGATAGAATGCTCTGGGACACAATGCATCTTGTGGAATTTCCTTCCAAAAATCATCTTCTTTGAAGTGATCTATTAGAGTTTTATCTTCCGAACTCCAATTACTATATGCTAGATCTATGATATTTATTAGATCTCTAGATTTTAGATTTGGCAAGGAATAAACCCAGGAGTGCATCCGTTGGCCGAGCCTGACGACCAATTTCATTCCTGATGCATATACGGTTTCGTGTGCATCCTTTGTTGCTATTTCTTGTACTACTTCATCACCATAGCAATTTACAATATACCCCTGTAGCTGTGTCAAAGACATCTTTCTAGATTTCTGTATCGGGCAATCTGATAAAAATCCATCAAATACATAACCAGCGATATCTTGGTATTCGACTTCGATCCAATGGCCATTGCGCAACTCAAATCGATCAGCCAAAGATGCACTACAATACATCAAGGGTGTACCAAAAGGAACTTTGAAAACAATATCAGATGCGATACTCGGTGATGCTCTAAGATTGACTCCATTGAAAGCAACGACATATAAACTATCTCCGTAAATTTGTGCCTGTGTCGCTGTCTTACAAGAAAAAAATATCAAGACATATAAGAGTAGTATATAATTATATTTTCCGGGCATAGTATTTAGTATAAGAATGGTAAAAGTATGCTATGCAATGTTACTGAGTTTTGGGTTTCCATCGAGATTTTAGTGATACTGTATGATTAAAACAAGGTTTTCCATTTTGATCAGCACTACGGCAATAATACCCTTGGCGCATAAACTGGAGCGTATCGAGTTGTTTGGTTTGTGCTACGAAGGGTTCTGCGAGTGCTCCCTCATTGACAGTCAGAGAGTCAGGGTTCAAAAAATCGAGATAATCCTTATCATCATGTCCTAAGGGAGTTGGGTCGGTAAAAAGTTGTTGGTAATTATTAACCACAATGGGGATGGCAGAATGGGCTTCGACCCAATGGAGAACGCCTTTGGCCTTGATACCAGAGTCATCAGATCCAGATTTGGTCTCCGGATAGTAAGTGCAAAGTACTTCTGTAACTTCTCCGGTTTCAGGGTCTTTCTTGAAGTCATCGCAGTGGATTATATATGCGGCTTTTAGGCGTACATTTCTGCCCGGTGCTAGGCGGAAGAATTTTTTGGGCGGATCGACCATAAAGTCTGATCGTTCGATAAAAAGCTCTCTACTAAAACTCAGCATATGGGATGATGCATGAGGATCTTCGGGATTATCAATAACAGGCAGTTGTTCTGTTTGGTCTTGAGGATAATTTTTGATAATGAGTTTGAGTGGATCGAGTACGACCATGGCTCGGAGGGAGGTTTTGTTGAGTTCATCGCGGACACAAGATTCGAGGAGTTCATATTCGATCAGATTATCTCTTTTGGCTACTCCGGCTTTGTCGCAGAAAGTTCGGATAGCAGCCGGAGGAAAACCTTTATTTCGCAAACCCGACAATGTAGGCATCCGAGGGTCATCCCATCCGTTGACGATACCGTCCTGGACCAGTTTTAGAAGTCGTCTTTTGCTAGTGATCATATAAGCTACATTCATTCGTGCGAACTCAATCTGACGGGAGGGGAATATATTTAACTGTTGGATGAACCAATCATACAGCGGACGATGGTGTCTAAATTCCAAAGAGCATAGGGAGTGGGTAATACCCTCTATGGAATCGGATTGGCCGTGGGCAAAATCATACATTGGATAGATACACCATTGGTCGCCGGTTCTATGATGATGTGCTCTTTTGATACGATAGATTACGGGGTCGCGCATATGCATATTGGGCGAGCTCATGTCAATTTTGGCACGAAGTACTTTGGCGCCATCTTCATACTTACCGTCTTTCATATCTCTAAAGAGTTGAAGATTTTCAAGGACCGGTCTATCTCGGTAGGGGCTATTTTTGCCAGGTGTACGCGTATCTCCTTTCATCTGTGCTATTTGTTCGGCCGTAGAATCATCTACGTAGGCGAGACCTTTGTGTATAAGTTTTTCTGCATAATCATAGAGTGTTTGGAAGTAGTCGGAGGCATAATACTCTCTGTCTTCCCAATCATAGCCTAGCCATTTGATATCTTGTTTTATAGCCTCAACGTACTTAGTATCCTCAGCTACGGGGTTCGTATCGTCGAAACGCAGATTAGTAGTGCCTCCATATTTTTTGGTTATCTCGAAGTTAATTGTAATAGCTTTGGCATGACCAATATGGAGATACCCATTGGGCTCCGGAGGGAATCGGGTGTGTACCCTACCCTCGTGTTTTCCGGACTTAATGTCTTGCTCGATGATTTGTTCTATAAAATTTAAAGATTTATTTTCTTCTGACATTATTATTTTTTTTAATTACATTTTTTGTGGCATTTGGATACCTAAAAGATAAAAAGCATTTTTCAGTACGTCGCTTACTTGATGGCTTAATTTTAGTCTAAAAAGTACAGCAGACCGGTCAGGGTCAGAGAGTATTTTTACTTCGTGATAAAATCTATGATAAGCTTTTGCGAGATTGTAGGCATAGTTTGCTATTTCTGATGGTTCTAGAGTATTAGATGCTATTTGGATCGTGTGCGGATAGTCCAATAATAATTTTATAAGATTTTTTTCATATACATTTAATATTGAATATTTTGAGTCCGCTCCATTAAGATTCATTTTGTTTGCTTTGCGCTGAATGGATCGAATTCTTACAAAGGCATTTTGGATATAAGGTCCGGTCTGACCTTGCATGTCTACGCTTTCTTTTGGGTCGAAGACCATGCGTTTTTTAGATTGTACTTTAAGGATAAAGAATTTGAGTGCTGCCAATCCGATTTTGGCATTAATGTCTTGAATTTCTTTTGGAGACAAGTCATCAAGGACACCTCTTTCTTTTGTAGATTGAGTAGCTTCTTCAATGACTTCTTTAATTAAATCATCAGCATCGACGACAGTGCCTTCACGACTTTTCATTTTGCCGGAAGGCAGATCCACCATACCGTATGAGAGGTGGAATAGCTTATCTGCATAGGGTCGATTAAGGGCTTTGAGCGTAGCAAAGAGTGCCTGAAAATGATAATCCTGTTCATTGCCGACGACATAAATCATCCCATCCATTTTGTAGTCCTTATATCTCAAATCTGCAGTACCGAGATCTTGTGTGATATAAACTGAAGTGCCATCAGATCTTAAAATAATTTTTTGTCCAAGATTATTTTGTTCCAGATCGATCCAAACCGAACCATCATCTTTTTTATAGAAGATATTTTTTTGTAATCCTTCTTCGACGATTGATTTTCCGGTTAAGTAAGTTTCACTTTCAAAATAATCTTTGTCTATGGAAACATTTAATGCGTCCAATGTTTCATCAAAACCTTCAAGAACCCAAGATCGCATTTTTTTCCATAAGTTTAATACATCCGGATCATTATTTTCCCAATCTTGAAGCATTTTTCTAGTCAACTTACCCAGCTGACTGTAGTTATTAAAATATTCATTTTTATATTTTTTAAAAAATAATTCTTCAGTTAATTTTTTTGAATTATTATTAAATATTATTTGGGCAGTATTGGTTTTTTGCCATGCGGCGTATTCTTCGTTAAATTTTTTATCAAAAAGCACATAATAGTTTCCTACGAACAAATCTCCCTTTATATTTTGGGATTTGGGTGTTTTGTTTTCTCCATAAAGAGACCAAGCGATCATGCTTTTGCAAATGGCGATACCACGATCATTAATTATTTGGGTACGGACAACTTCGTATCCTGCGGTTTCTAGGATATTGGAAATAGACCAACCCAATAAAATATTACGTATGTGACCCAAGTGGAGTGGTTTATTCGTGTTGGGTGATGAATATTCGACCAATAATTTTTCGCCCTTATTTTTCTGCTGACCAAAATGAGGTGTATCTGCTATGTCATCCAATACATCAAACCAGATTCTGTCGCTCAAACTGATATTTAAAAAACCTTTGATGGTCTTAAAATCTACAATCCACTCAAGGCGATCCAACATATATTTGCCTAGTGTGTCCCCTATCTCTTGCGGGCTTTTTTTTAAGCGCTTGACTAAGGGAAAAATGACAATGGTAAAGTCGGCGTCAAACTCTTTGGAGGTGGGTTTGATGATCAACGAATTTTCTTTGACTTGGTAGCAGTCAAGAATGGCCTTTTGGGCTAGTTCTTTTATTTTTGTAGAGATATGATGCATAGTGGGATGCAAAGGTAGTAATTTGGGATAAAGGATGAGAATATTTTGCTCATTGGTTTGCAGGAGAATAGCATAGACTAGAAGGCGAGTATGATCTAATTAAAGAAGCTAAATATGGCAGACCCATACTTTCTAGATGATACGAATCGGGGATGCTGTTCGAAATGGTTTCTGAGATCGTGCTCTAAGACAAAGAGTCCCTGCGGAGCGATTAGATTGTGGTCGATTACCAAGTTGGGTATTTGGTCCAACCACTTGAGGGGATAAGGTGGTCCTGCAAAGACGAAGTCAAAATTTTCCTTTGTTCTGTGCAAAAATTTGGTGACATCGGATCGAATGATTTTGAGATGTTCTTCTATACCAAAAATTTTGGCTTGTTGATGAACGAAACGTACACAAGGGAGGTAATTGTCCACATAATGTACATTTGTACAGCCACGAGATATCGCCTCGAAGCTATGGCTACCTGTGCCGCCGAAGAGGTCTAGCATAGTGATCGTGCTAAAATCTAATCGGTGCATCAGTATATTGTAGAGTCCTTCTCTAGCTCTATCCGTAGTGGGCCTTGTGGGCCATTTGTCTGCCGGTGGATCGAAGTGTCTTCCACGGAGTGTACCGCTAATGATGCGCATTTTGGAGGGCTAAGAGATCGTAGTAATAATGCGCCGGTCTGGTGATGTCCAGTTCTCGATAATTTTGGAGTTTGGCGTGCTGCACGAAATTCATCTTTGGCATATACATAGAGATAAAATTAAAATATTGTGCATCATCTGTAATGTGTCCACTCCAAATAACTTCAACATCCTCAGGTTTTAGGCTCGCAGAATTTAGATATAAAACTATAAAATATAGGAGATCTTCTTTGGTGCTGAAACTAAAACGGTTAAATAACTGAAGTGCTCCTTTACAGAAAACAGAACAGTAGGCATATCCATTATTTGGGTGTATCAAGATTGCATTTTGAAGATTGTTGGTATCTACGTAGAGCAGATCTTGTTCCAGCAGTACAGCTCCATAGTGATACACACCGGCATTGGGCCACTTGCTTAGGAGGCGTTCATAGACGAAAGAGGATAAAGGGTAGAGGAAACTACTATTGAGCTTAGGTATCTGACTGATGTGGATATTTTCGTTTTTTGCGATAAGCGTCAAATCTTCAAAATACTGTTTTAGATCATTAGTATCTAGCAGCTCGTCCGGTACAAGGGCAAAAATCGGGCTATCGACAGCTATTTTGACTGTGTTGATACCTGAAAGGCTCAATTCTCCTGACAAGATGGATTGTTCGGTGGCTTTGAATATTCCAACTTGGTCCAAGTCAAATTCAAAACTTTGCTCAAAAAGTTGTTTTATTTGGCCATCGGGTGCTGAAAGGGCATAAAAAAAACTGTCCGCTTGGATGATGGCGGACAGGGTAAGCCGTTCATGTGGAAGGCTATCATTTTTTTTATCAATTTTTATCATTCCCAGTTTCCGGAAGTGTTTGGTGAGTTCATGTCTCCAAATTTGATAATCGAATTCGGATCGAAGCGATTATCGTATTGGGCGAAACGCGGATGTCCCCAAGGTCCCATAAACACTTTGCGTGGTATTCCGACTTCAACTACATTTACGAGGGTACTTTGGTATGTAGTTGTATCTGCATTGATGTTAAATTTTGCTCCATCCCCGTATGGTACATCGGCGATGGTGCTCAAATCGATACCCCAAGAGCGAATGGAGTCAATTGCCTGGACTGCGGTAGTATCATAGATAACACTAGATCCATCCGTAGCATCCGGATCACCTTTTACGTTGATGACATAGAAGGTACCGTTTTGGAGTACTTGGACTAGTGTGTCAAAATTGGGAGCAAAGGTTCCAGTGACCTGTCGATAGAGATCTTGGGCTTCACGTATTTTTATGAGTTTGTCGATAACTGCAGCTTCCCTCCTGTTTTTTTGCGTTTCGAATTGGATGGGTTCTTTAATGCTATTGTAGAGCAAATATCCTAGCCCTAGGATCAAAAGTAAGAGTAGTAAATTGACGATGAGCTTCATGCCTTAGTAATTTTTGATTTTCTAACAGACAATAATAAAACAATTATGCAAATTTATAATAATAAACGGTATGAATTATTAATCTTTGTATATATAAAAAACGAATATGGGTAAAAAAAGCTCTCCGTCCGTAGTAATTTTAGCGATTGAATCGTCTTGTGATGACACATCCATAGCGGTATTGCGTGATGGTGAAGTGCTCTCAAATATTGTATCCAGCCAGATAGCACATAAGGATTTAGGCGGAGTGATACCTGAATTAGCTTCTCGCAAGCATCTGGAAAAAATTGATTATGTGATGGATGCTGCACTGTCCGAATCAGGCCTAAGTCTTAAGGATCTAACAGCTATCGGTGTCACTGCCGGCCCTGGTTTGTTGGGTAGTTTATTAGTGGGTCTCTCCTATGCAAAGGGGCTGTCGTTGCAGCTTGATATTCCACTAGTTGAGGTCAACCATATGCATGCTCATATTTTGGCTCATTTTATTGATGATCCGAAACCAAGCTTTCCTTTTCTATGCTTAACAGTATCCGGAGGACATACGCAGATAGTGAAGATAAGTAGTGTATCCGAAATGGAGATCCTAGGAGAGACGAGAGATGATGCTGCCGGCGAGGCATTTGACAAGATTGGGAAAATGCTAGGTCTGGACTACCCATCCGGCCCACAGGTGGATAAGCTAGCTCAAGAGGGTCAGGCGATTTATGATTTTCCGATATCAAATATTCCGGCTTATGATTACAGTTTTAGTGGGTTAAAAACTGCTGTCAAATATTTTTTGAGGGATGAGATAAAAAAAGACAAGAGTTTTATTGCAAAACATCTCAAAGACATCTGTGCGAGTGTACAAGCAATTATAGTAAAGACACTTATGCAAAAGCTCATCAGTGCATCAGAAGATAGCGGTATATTGGAAGTAGGAATAGCCGGTGGAGTATCAGCGAATTCCGGATTGCGCCAAGCTCTAAAAGTAACTGCAGTGGAACGATCGTGGAATGCCTATATTCCTCAGATATCTTACACGACAGATAATGCAGCTATGGTAGCTATCTCAGCATATTATAAGTATCTGGGGAGTCAGTATGCAGATTTGAGCTTGACTCCATTTACAAGAGGGTTTTGAGTATTCAAAGCTACTTAGTCAATAAATGAGCCAGGGTCTTGTGAGAGTCCACTTCAAATGTTGGCTGAATGTCGGTCAAATTTTGTTTTTGTTGTGGATTGAACCAACAAGTATCCATACCAAAATCGTTACCACCTTTGATATCCGAGTGCAGACTATCTCCTATCACGAGAAGATTTTGTTTAGGAGGAGAATCAATAAGTTGGAGCGTATATTGAAAATAAGCATTGTGCGGCTTAAAGTGTCCGATTTCGTCTGATATAACAATATATTCAAAAAAGGAATGGAGATCGAACTTATCGATACGTGCACGCTGGACATCCTTGAGTCCATTGGTGATTATAAGCATTTTGTATTTTGATCTGAGCTGCCGGAGCATTTCCAAGGTAGTATCATATAGCTTAGTATGCTCAATCATCCTGGAGAGATAGTACCGATTGCTGAACACCGGATCTTCATAGATACCTAGAGCATCGAAAAAATCTTTGAATCGGCTGATACGGAGTTCTTGCGTATTGATTTTTCCATTTTCGAATTTTTTCCAAGCAGCTTGATTGATGGGTTGATAGACATGGTATGGCTGAGGGAGATGTCCGAGTCCAAGTTTTTCCATGAGATCAGCGAAGGCGAGCTTAGAAGCATGCTCGAAGTCAAAAAGGGTATTATCTGCGTCAAAGAGTAGCCATTTATATTTGGTCATGACGCAAAGATATGCTGTAAGAGTGTTGAATGGTAGGGGAAATTTTGTATCATTGTAGTAATTTAGGCTAAATTCTAAACTTTAACATATTTCATAATATATAAACACTTGATAATTATGGCATTCTCAAAAGCACATATCTTTACAAAAGGAGATTATCACAATTCTATCTACTGCAAAGCGCTAGGACATCCCGCCAGAATTGCTATTCTGAAGTATTTATGGGAGCAAAAAAAATGCATCCCTTCTGATCTTTCTAAGTTCATCCCCCTGTCCGGTGCATCCATTTCTCACCATTTCAGAATACTCAGAAATGCACACATTCTTGATTTTGAAGAACAGCATCCATATATCATCTATTGGATATCCAATGAGCTTACAAAATTTCAGCGAGCTACTTTAGAGCGCTTGATCCACGATGCGAGCAGCTCTACACCCATAGAAACATAAGCAGAAAGTTATTATAACCATTACTGTCGGAAGAGCATTTGCTGAGCTTAGGTTTAAATCAGCCTCACAAACAAGTTCTTGTATATATCAAAATCTTGTTCTTACAATATTGCTTAGATTTGTGCTATGCTCTACATCATCTATAGTATACTCCTCATTACTGTGCTCGCCTTGCAGTTCAAAATACATCCGCGATATGAGGTATCTACATTTCAATCCATTGTGATAAACTATGTCGTGTGTCTGATACTTGCCTATATTTTGACGGATAACCCACCACAAATCGGTTCGATGGTGAAGACGGAATGGTTTCCGTACACCATACTGCTCGGGTTTCTTTTTATTGTGGGTTTCAATGTATTGGCGATAACGATAGATGCTATTGGCATGACGATGGCTTCCGTATTCCAAAAAATCTCTATGATCATACCTGTACTTCTGGCTATCATCATATTTGGTGAGACTACCGGTTGGATAAAGATTACCGGGCTACTGATTGCTTGTATGGCGATCATTATGACCTATGATTTTGGGCAAAAAGAAAAGACAAAAACAGAGCACCCGAGCGCAAAAGTATTTCTTTGGCCTATGCTCACATTTTTAATCGGTGGACTGATTGATTATGTATTTTTTTATGTCAAAAAAGTAGATCTGGTAGATGATGATATGCTATTCTGTGGTGTTGCATTCGGGATGGCAGCATTCTTTGGTCTGATAATCTGGGGGTACCTTTTACTCAAGCAAAAACAAAAACCCAACTTACGGAGTGTTTTGGCCGGAATATTACTCGGCATACCCAATGTCTTCTCTTTATATTATGTGCTTAGGTCTTTGGATGTAGGTATAGAGGGGTCTATCGTTTTTCCACTCATAAATATAGGTGTCATATTGAGCTCTACCATAGCCGGAGTTGTCCTATTTAGAGAACAGCTTTCCAGCAATAAAAGGATAGCAATCGGACTTGCTGTACTCTCAATTTTAATCATTTCATATCAGGCGTGAGTAATATGTACAAGACCATATCTGAGGATAGTGTCGGCTTGTACAAAGACCGCGGCAGTAAATTTATTGCCTTTGCATTTCATTGCGACTCAGAAGACCAGTTCAGCTTAGAACTACAGCGCATTAAGAAGTCCCACCGCAAATCCAGACATTTCTGCTATGCATATAGCATCGATGGTTTGGAGCGTTGTTCTGATGACGGAGAACCTTCAGGGACCGCCGGCAAACCGATATTAAGGCAAATCCAAAAAAAGGAGCTCAAGCAAATTGCCGTTATAGTCATACGCTATTTTGGCGGCACGCTCTTGGGTACAGGGGGGCTGATCCAGGCGTATAAAGCTGCTACTGCTGATGCTTTGGCTCATGCCAAAGTGATATCTTATGAACTCAAGCATTATATCAAAATAGAGTTTGAATATCGACATCTAGGTCCATTGATGTCCGCCATAAAAAAGTATAAACTCACAATCCATACACAGGAGCTCGGCAAAGACCCTTTTATAGTCATCTCCTGCCATCCGGATGCTTGTTCGGATATTATTCAGCATATAAAAGCCTCCATAAGCAAAAAATATCCCTCCGAACTACATGAAGACTTTAAGGTAGAAGGATTAGCGTTCTTGACTTTGGACAGACCTATCTCGCCCCGTAACCAATCCGCTTCTTGACAAAAATATCTCTAGCCTGCACGGCATCAATCTCCGCTATATCTTTATGGCTAATGATATTAGTCAATTTTGTTGGTCCTTCAAGTTCGGACTGTCGAAGGTGCATATTGCGTATGGACTGATCGATGATCGTGCGCACTGTTCTAGCGTTACCAAAATATTTGTCTCGCTGATCGTGCATTTTATAAAAAAGCTCAAGGAGATATTTTGATGCCTTAGAGCTGAGATTGACATGAGCATCCTTAGCCATTTGGTGCGCAATCTCTAATAGTTCGTCCGGCTTATAATCATCGAACTTCAGTACTTGATCAAATCGGGAACTAAAGCCGGGATTAGCTTTTAGAAATTTGTCCATATTTTCGGGATATCCGGCCACAAAGACAAAAAATTCGCCACGTTGGTCTTCCATTCTTTTGAGCAGCGTCTGAATCACTTCACTGCCATAGTCACTATGTCCTACCATACCGGAAGTGAGCGCATAAGCCTCATCGATGAAGAGTACACCGCCTAGTGCATCATCAATTTTTTCAGAAGTCTTTATGGCTGTCTGCCCAATATATCCCGCTACTAAGCCCTGACGGTCTGTTTCGATCATATGTCCTCTTTCGAGTATCCCCAAGGCCTTGTAGATTTTGGTCAGTATGCGGGCGATAGTGGTCTTACCGGTTCCGGGATTACCTACGAATACCGTATGCATAAAGAAGGTGTGGAGTACGTTTTTCCCTTGTTGTTTGTAATAACGAACGAGTTGGACGAGCTCTTTGATTTCTTTTTTGACCATAGTCATCCCTACCAATCGATCCAATTCGTTCAGGCTGCGTTGGAGAAGCTCTTCATCGATCGGGATGTTCGGTTTGGGCTTGCTCAGACTCCATTGTATAGCCTCTACGTCTTGTAGGGTAATCAATTCCAAATCTTCATTGTCCAACTGGTCCGTATTCTTCTCCATGATGCGTATGCCCAAATTGATTTTGGCCTTTTCGATCAGGTCAAATACAAATCGAGCATTGCCAAAACTACGGTCTCTATTGCGATAAGCTTCTGTAATAATATAATCCACTTTGTCCGAAGCAGATGGGGAGAGTTTAACTTCATTCTCCTGACAAGCATATTTTGCTATTTGTTGGAGTTCGGAAGGCAAATAATCCGAAAACTGGTAATAGAGCTTAAACCGAGATTTCAGACCTGGATTGCTATCCAAAAAATATTTCATCTCTTTGGGATATCCGGCGACTATGACGACGAGATCTCCATCTCCATTAGACATTTCTTTGACGAGCATCTCAATTACCTCACGACCAAAATCTTTACTATCATCATTGGCTCTCGCCAATGCATATGCCTCATCGATAAATAAAACACCGCCTCGGGCTTTTTCTATAGCCTCTTTGACCTTGGGTGCAGTCTGACCGATATACTCCCCTACCAGATCTACACGATCTACCTCATGTACATGGCCTTTGGACAATAGTCCCATTTTTCTATAAATAAGACCCATCATTTTTGCTACTGTCGTCTTGCCCGTGCCGGGATTTCCGATAAATACCGAGTGGACATGTAATGGCTCTTCTTCATCAAAGCCTCGTTCTTTACGCAACTTAACAAACTGGATGTATTGTGCGTGATCCCTGACTTGTTTTTTGATCTCTTGCAATCCGATCAAGCGATCCATTTTGGACATGAGATCTTCAAAACTCAAGTTCTCCTTATTTTCAATGTCCCCCAAGGCTACCGGACTACCATCAGCCATCAAAACTTTACTCAGTCCCTCCTCATATTCTTCACCAACTGTAAAAGGAATGGTAGCCACATGATGATCCATAAAAGCCAGTTCTATAGTATATCTGCCCGGTCTCCATGAGCCTTTAATATTTGACCCCCAGCCTGCATCTATACGAATGGTTTCATCATTTTTATTGACCTTATGCAGGCGTATAACCTGACCTTTCAGCTCTCTTGCTTCATTATAAAATTTTATAAAGAGCTCACATTGCCAATCGGTCTCTATATGATTATTTTTGAATAAAATTTCAGCATAGATGTAGCGAGTTTCTTCGACACTAAAGGCAGTATAGTACATCCGATCTTCTTCTTTTTGATCATCGTAATGCCCTTCGTATAACTTGACACTTTGTAGTTTGAGGTAGGGATTGTCGGCACCATCCTGGACCACACCGGCATCCTCCACATTAAAATATTTGGTACCTACTTTTTCACCATCAATCCAAGCCTCCCAATAGTAGGTTCCTCGTTTCCAAAAAACGCCTTCATTCTTATTACCCCACCCCTCGCGGATATATACTATGCTATCAAACTTACTCACTCGACGTTTGAAGTCCAAAACACATATACTGCGTTTGATCGGATGGAGCTGAAAGCACTTAAGTGTAACATCAACATCCCAGACGTCTCGATCATACATTTTATTGACAAAGGAGAGTTCCGCATAGATATATGAAGTCTCATGACGGTCAAAAACCTGTCTATACTTCTTCATATTATCTGCCAACCATTCCGTCGAACTGTATGTCTTGAGTTCCTGAAACTTGTATTTTTTAAAATCCGTATGTGTCTCCTTACTCGCCATAGATGATAAATATATAGCTATAACGCTAAAAAACAAGATTGTGATGAAAAAATAAGCTTAATAATGAGTTAAAAATACAGAACTTAATACGAACTATAGATGTTTAGTACTCAATCACAATCAAAATAGTACACTGAATCTATGGCAAAAATCAAGTTTAACTTTGAAGATTCTTCAATTGACCCGGTGACCATAGAAGAGGATATGAAAGGATATTCTATTCTAGAAGTAACCGAAGATCACGACATACATCTCAATCACAACTGCGGAGGAGTCAACGCCTGCAGTACATGTCATATCTACGTGGATAAAGCAGACGAAGATGACCTCGAAGAAATATCAGATACGGAAGAAGACTTCATCGATCGAGCTATCAATCCGCGCTTAGAATCGCGCTTAGCCTGTCAGTGTGTTATACTCAATGAAGATGCTGAGATCGAGGTTACCATCCCCGACCAATCACAAATCATCGGACATGAACATTAATGACCACCGGACAAATATTTCTTGATTTTATAATATAATATCTCAATATGGCTTTTGACCAAATCAACGACCTCCCTATACATTGGGCTGATCACGAAGATATAGCTATGGCGCTCTATGAACGTTTTGGAGACGAAATGACAGAAAGTAAGATCTACCGTATAAGATTTACTGAACTCATCGAATGGGTCTTAGAATTGCCACATTTTGTGGGTAGTCGTGCACAATGTAATGAGGGACACCTAGAGCAGATCCAAGCTAAATGGGTCTATGAATGGAGAGACAATCAATAATATTGATTGGTGCCTTTGAAGTACAATGAACCAAAGTTTATCTCCTAAAACTTTTATCGATAATATTCATCCGAAATACCGAAAATGTGTATTTTTGCATTCCATTCCGGAGGAGTGGCAGAGTCTGGCTTATTGCACCGGTCTTGAAAACCGACGTACCTTAACGGGTACCGGGGGTTCGAATCCCTCCTCCT
>JAJRUR010000310.1 GCA_024277695.1 Bacteroidota bacterium
CTATACCGGAAGACATGCAGATAGTCACTGAAGGAGCCTTTTTTGTATATGCACAATCCAAATCCGGAGAATTATCTCATGATCATTAATCCATCATCAAATACAAAATAATAATGCGCAAAAACCAAATCGAAAAACACGAACATGACCATAACGGTATTTTTGGTAAAAAAACAGAACTCTATTTTGCTATCCTGAGTGGAGTCTTTTTTTTCACCGGATTATTTATCTAATTTGCTACCGATCTGCCAGAGCATATCGCTAAGTATAGCTATATGGCAGCATACTTCTTCGGTGGATGGTTTACACTCCAAGAAGCCATATCAAAAATTAAAAATGCTGAGTTTGAAATTGATTTCTTGATGCTAGTGGCTGCGGCAGGAGCAGCGTATATCGGTAGTTGGGAAGAGGGGGCATTACTCTTATTTTTGTTTGCCCTAGGGCATGCTATGGAAAAATACGCCATGAGTAAAGCAAAAAAATCTATCGAAGCCCTTGGAAATCTGTCACCTAAAACTGCACTCGTCAAAAAAGGAAATAGCATCGAAGAGGTATCTATCGATGATCTCCAAATTCATGATATCATAGTGGTCAAGCCAAATTCTAAAATCGCTGCAGATGGTGTCATCATAAAAGGAAGCAGCAGCATCGACCAATCCTCGATCACAGGAGAGAGTATGCCCGTAGATAAGACGGCAATAGAAGATGATATAGCGCTCGATGATTTTGCCACTCTGAACAAAGAAAATATTGTCTTTACAGGTACTATCAATGGGAACAATGCGCTAGAAGTCAAAGTACTCAAACTGAGCAAAGACTCAACGATCGCCAGGCTAGTTACTATGGTTAGCGAAGCTGAAGATCAAAAATCACCAACTCAACTCATGACCAAACGCTTCGAAAAAGTATTTGTACCGGTGATCATATTATTTGTTATCGCGCTTTGTTTTGCATATCTAATTTTGGATGAGACTTCTCGTGACAGTATTTACCGTGCCATCAGTGTATTAGTAGCAGCCAGCCCTTGTGCTTTGGCTATTTCTACACCGAGTGCCGTACTTAGTGGAATAGCGCGAGCTGCTCGAGGAGGTGTCCTCATCAAAGGTGGAAGGCCCTTAGAAGATTTAGGCAGCTTGACTACAATAGCCTTTGATAAAACAGGTACCCTCACCGAAGGAAAACCATCACTCACTAAAGCAATCCCTTTTGAAGGATTGGACAAAAATACTTTTTTAAAAATGGTGGCAGACGTAGAGCACCTATCTGCTCATCCATTGGCAAAAGCCATCGTCAAGGGATTAAAAGAACAGTACAATATAACCCCTCAAAATAAGGCTTCAAATATCCGGGCAATTCAAGGAAAAGGCATTACTGCAGACTACGAAGGAGCAAAAATCACCATCGGAAATCAACGCTTGATGAAGGACAAACGCATATCCATTCCCGACGCGATTAACACTCAAATGAATAACTTGCTCGCTTCCGGACAGACAGCTATGCTTGTAGCCCAAGATGACAAAATTATTGGTATGCTCAGTGTGATGGATGTACCCAGACCTGCAGCTAAGAGCACACTGAGTAAGCTCAAAGCGATTGGAATAGAGAAAATGATCATGCTCACCGGCGACCATCAAAACGTAGGCAATGCTATCGCAGCTCAAATAGGTCTCACCGAAGCTAAAGGAGATCTACTCCCCGAAGACAAACTTCAAGTGATCAAGAATCTAAAAGAGCAATATGGCAAAATAGCTATGGTCGGTGACGGAGTCAATGATGCACCGGCTATGGCTAACAGTACAGTAGGTATAGCTATGGGAGCTGCCGGTAGTGACGTAGCCTTGGAAACCGCCGATGTAGCCCTGATGTCGGACAAAATAGAAAATCTTCCTTTTGTCATCGGTCTGAGCCGAAAATCTAAAGCGATTATCAAGCAAAATCTGTGGATCAGTCTTGGGATAGTAGCCCTACTGATTCCTTCTACCCTATTTGGCTGGGCAAGTATCGGTGGAGCAGTAGCCATTCACGAAGGATCGACACTTATCGTCGTAGTCAATGCTTTGAGACTGTTGGGATACAAAAAAGATGCGTAATACAGCTCATTATCCGGCAAGAGATTCTTTATACTTAATCTATAGTGAAGTCTTTTTACTCAAGTTTCGGGTGTTAAAATCAATGGATTGAGCTTAGATAAATCCACTTTCATAAAAAAAAATGATATGGATTACACCGAAAAATATTTATTTGAGTGGGCTTGACAGAAACGGTGAACAGGTCGCACCTACGGTGCTACTACAAACCGTTTGTTCCTCCGGAGCACGTGACAAAAACAAAAGCCCCGGCGGGGCGACCTGTAAAATATGTCATTGCATACACGCAAATATATTTCAGGAATAATACGAGGCGCAATCAAAAATCTGACAGAAAACTCCTTAAAAACTTGTTGAGTTTGTCAAAATGATACAAAGTAGCCGGTGGTGATTTTGAAGTTATCTGTACATAGCATTGGGAGTTGTTTTTGTTATTTACATATACAATATACTGAAATACAGCTAATTATATAAATAAATAACTCCCTTTTTTCTATTTTGTAACTGCCGAAACTTGAGTCTTTTTATTTAGAAGTCTCTTGCAATGCCTTGTATTTGCTCCGAATGTTTTTTGGCTTCCCGATATCCCATTGCAAAAAGATCATCGGCCTTATTAAACTGGAACAATCCATAGTGCCCTACGCGTAGCGGTTCGATCACTATATCGCATAGTTTCTTGTCTATCTTATTATTACTACGCACTGCCAGTTCCATGCTACGCATAGCAGATTTGCGTATAGAGTTGAGATATCCAATATCCGTTTGGATACTCGGCAAGACATTGAAACCGATTAGATACTTACAGATAGGTCGAATGGGTTCGGCAGGAAGATTTTTTAAAACCCCACCATCTACATACAATTGATCTCCATCCTTAACCGGTTCAAAAATAAAGGGAATAGAGCAGGAAGCAATCGTCAAATTAATCAAATCTCCTTTATCAAAAGCTATCCACCTACCACTACATAACTCCGTCACTACAATCCTCGTTGGGATCGGTAGATCTTCAATGCGCTCATAGGCTATCAATTTTTTGAGTTCTTTACGCAGTCCACTCAGATTGGTCAGTCCCATTGAAGACCACCTCAAGGCCATGATCTTCGAAATACGAATAGACTTAATAATCTCTAATATTTCCAACGGACTATACCCACTTGCATATAATACAGCCACAATAGAACCCGCACTACAGCCGCTCAGTATAGTAGGGCGTAATCCTTGTTCTTCTAAAAACTGCAACATGCCTACATGAGCTATGCCTCGTGTTCCTCCTCCCGACAGTGCATAGCCCAATGTAGCCTGTGTAGTCATAAAAGCAGCTCGTTTAGTTTTTTATGAAGCGTGTCACCCAACGCTCATCTCCTATGCTGAATATAATCATATACATCCCGGAGGCGTATTCGCGTACATCGATACGGTCACTCATATGATCTTTGGACATTTGGTACATCAACTTACCCTGTTGGTCTGTCACTTGTACGAGATCAATGCTCAGTTTTGTATCAAAATAAACATAACTATCTGCCATCGTAGGATATACCATTATTTCATTACTTAAATCTACATTCTTTACAGAAGTAATCAATTCCAGGTCTGTCATAAAACGAGGACCTACTTGGTATCCTTCAGTTCTTGGATCACTTGGGTCAAATTGACCTCCGATACCGGTTACATGATAGCGTTGACCTACACTAAAACTCGCATGATCTATATCTGTATCGGCATCCACACGTACATTGTACTCTCCATTGCCATTACTCATAGTCAAATTAAATCCGGAACCACCCAAATTACCCACCTCGTCCACAATTAAGTCATTGATCAAGATCAATTTTGACTCAGTATCTTCACCTAGCGGACCGGTAATAACTCGAGGACTCACAGCATCGGGGTTGCCCGGCAATAATTCTATCTCATCCGGAGCTATCTGTGTCAAACCATTAAACTGACCGATCGTACCTCGTACCTTGATGACATCTCCTTCTGAGTAACTACCGAACTGATCACTAGAGGTAAATAGTCCTATACCGTTATTTTTATCGTCGATGATCGTTATTTGCAAACCACTCGGACGGAGATTTGGTCCATAGACACGTCCCTGTATTTCGCAGCGCACACCCAACGAATCCGCGATACCGTTTGCATCTTCCGTAGTCACTATAGCGATCGGATATGGCGGATAGTTTATTTCTTGACCCATCACCAGAACAGTTCCTACCATTCCTAGACCTACATGTGGGTCACAGTGATAATTATATAGGCCCGGTTGAGTAAAAGTAAATCGATAGGTCCAAGCATCTGCTGAAGCCCCTCCGTTGGTAAAGCTTTCAGGATTATCCGGATACGCATCTTGCGTACCATTGACATTATGAAAACCACCGACATTTTTCCACTCGACAATATCTCCGATTTCGACAGTAACATCAGCCGGAAAAAAAGTCCGCGATGGCCTTGCTTCGATGACTACATCTGCCGGTAGTCCTCCAGTATAACTCTCTAGCGGAAAAGGCATCATGCACTCAGCATTTGTCATACCACCCTCCAATTGATTGATACCGCTGTAGGACCAGTTACCCGAAACAAAAGTAGTCCCATCCGGACCGGTACCTGAATTGCGTACAGCCCATCCGTCCAGGTATTCCCAGACTTCACCATTTCCATCAACATCGATATCACCATATACATCGACTACTACTCCTTCTTTAAACAATTCAATCGCATCATCGCCATTAATAGCCATAGCATTGGTCTCATTCATAGGCTCAAAGCCAAAAAATGCAATGAACTGTAGTGAGTCATTCGTAATGTAGATATAATCACCCATAGATACAGCTACTTGTGGAAATGCATACTCTACACTATCTGTCCCACCTCCATTGTTGGCTGATCCCAGACCCCATATGGACAAATCCGGGATATTTTCGGTGACATAAAGCTCTACCCCTTTTGGTGTCCCTCCGGGCAGAGGTCCGTCATAGACACCGGTTATGATCATCTGACCAAAAGAAAAACTCGCTACAAAGATTGTAGCCATAAAAGATAGTAAAAAGGATTTCATAGTTTTAAGTTTTAGATTATCAATAATTAATAGCTAGTCAAATATATAAAAGCTTCATTTGGAAAGCCTTATAATGCAAAAATGTAATAATTTTTTGATAGATTTAATTTATATTAGATATTTCTTCTTATTTTTGTCCATCAGAATACATCTATTTACTAAAACAATCATTTTTTATGAAACAAAAACTACATTCCATTTTCTTCTCCGGGTTGATGATACTACTCGGAATTCAATTGAGTTTTGCTCAAGGTGTCACAACCTCTTCGATGAACGGAAGAGTTATTGATACAAACGGTGAAACGCTTATCGGTGCAAATATAGTTGCAGAACACTTGCCTTCAGGTACTATTTATGGCAATGTGACGGACGTGGATGGATATTATCGCATCCAAAATATGCGGGTTGGCGGACCTTATCGAATAACTATCAGCTATACCGGATTTGCAGACCAAGTCAAAGACAATGTCTATCTGCGACTCGGGCAATCATTTAGGTACAATACTACTCTACAAGAGACGGCAGTCGAAATCGAAGGAGTAGAAGTCGTTGCTCGACGAAATGATATTTTTGACGGTAACAGTACCGGATCAAAAACTACGGTTACAGAGCGTGACATAGCGGTATTGCCCACCATTTCCAGATCGCTTGGTGACTTTACCCGCCTCACTCCATCCAGTACTTCCTCAGAAGGGAGTGATGGTTTCCAACTGTCTTTTAACGGAATGAATAATAGATACAATGCTATCTATATTGATGGAGCAGTCAATAACGATGTGTTTGGTTTGGCTAGGTCAGGGACTAACGGAGGTCAAACAGGGGTATCCCCCATATCGGTAGATGCCATCGAAGAGCTTCAAGTCAACCTTGCACCATTTGACGTGACCATAGGAGGATTTGCAGGAGCTGCTATCAGTGCGCTCACAAGATCCGGTACCAACAACTTAGAAGGGTCAGTATATCACTTTATCCGTAACCAAAGTCTAGCAGGAAAAACACCTACAGACAATCCGGATATAACACGTGTCAAATTAGATGACTACAGCGCAACGACCACAGGATTTAGATTAGGAGGTGCTCTAGTAAAAAATAAACTGTTTTTCTTCGTCAATGCTGAAATACAGAGAGATGAAACCCCCCTACCATTTGATTTTGCTGATTATGTTGGCAATTCTGACATAAATCAAATCAATGCTTTGATCAGCAAATTGCAAGGTTACGGATATGATCCGGGTACCTTTACAGATAATAATCGTTTTTTGGATAGCGACAAAATTACTGCAAAAATTGACTGGAATATCAATGACAAACATAAGCTCGCTTTACGACACGGTTATGTCAAAGCTACCAATTTGGAAGGCGTACAGTCTAACTCCAGAAATATAGCTTTTTTGAACTCTTCTGAATTTTTTGTCTCCAACACAAACTCCACTTCGTTGGAACTTAACTCTGTACTCAACACAAATTTGTCCAACAACTTGTTGATAGGATTTACATCAGTACGCGACGACAGAGATCCATCCGGAGAGCCTTTCCCTTATGTATTAATTGATGATGGTTCCGGTCGTATTACTTTTGGTTCAGAGCGTTTCTCCACTGCAAACCTCCTCAACCAAGATGTTCTGACTATTACAGATAATCTAAAACTCTATAAAGGATCACATACATTTACCATAGGCACACACAATGAATTTTATAGTATTGGAAACCTCTTTATTCCATTCAACTACGGCTCTTATGAATTTACTGACCTCCAGACTTTTTTGGATGGTGGAAATTCTGACTTTTATATACGTTCGTATTCGTTGAGAGACAATCTGGAAGGAGACGAAACGCAGTCACTGGCATCTTTTAAAGCCGGACAGTTGGGCTTCTATGTACAAGATGAACTTCAAGTAAATGACAAGCTCAAAGTAACCGCCGGCCTCAGGATGGATCTTCCTTTCTATGGCGACACCCCGACCAACGAATCCTTTAATACTACAACGATTCCGATGCTAGAAGCTGCAGGATATGATCTCGAAGGAGCCCGATCCGGTCAGTTTATTAAAGCTACTCCTATGTTATCGCCTCGTCTGGGTTTTAACCTCGATCTTTCAGATGATAATTCCAGACAATTACGTGGTGGTGTAGGTGTATTTACCAGTAGAGCGCCCCTCGTTTGGGTAGGGGGAGCCTACAATAATTATGGTCTCAATCGCGGAACAGTATTGCGTTTTGGAGACTTGCCTTTTAATCCGGATTGGCAAACTCAAATCCCGGGAGATATCGATCCAAACAACGCACAACCCTCCGGAGACATCGACTTGTTTGCGCAAGACTTTAAATTGCCCAAATTCCTAAAAACCAATTTGATCTATGACCAAAAATTGGGCAATGGCTTTGAACTCCAACTCGATGGAAACTATATCAAGACCCTCAGAAATGTCGCCTACAAAAATATCAATCTCAAGCCTTCTGTAGAGAATCTTACCGGTACGCCGGATGACAGACCGATCTACAATAGACGAGATGAAATTGATGATACCTATGGTCGAATCGTCTTAGGTACCAATACTTCCGAAGGTTATTCTTATAACTTTTCAGCTCAGTTAAGTAAAGGATTTTCTAATGGATTTCAAGGGATGATGGCTGTTTCTTATGGTGATGCCTATACGGTTTTTGATGGTAACTCTTCGCAAAACTCTTCACAATGGAGAGGATTGCATAGTATCCGAGGACGAAATATCGATCAGCCACTTGCACGCTCTGATTTCTCTCAAGGCGGACGCTTTATTTTAGGAGCGTCAAAAGAATTTGCTTGGAGCCGTGGTGTCAAAACGACTATCTCGATTTTTCACGAAAGTGCTCAAGGACGTCCCTACTCTTATACGTACAACGATCGAGGAAGACTCAAAAACGAAGACTCCAGAGAGCGTGAGCTTATCTATATCCCCGCTTCGAGTAACGAAATCGTCTTAATAGAGAAAAACGGAGTTTCTCCTCAAGCTCAATGGGAAGCTCTTGATGCTTTTATCAATCAAGACCCTTATCTATCAACAAATCGGGGTGGATATGCTGTGCGTAATAGTAATAGAGGTCCTTGGAGCAATGTGATGGATATGAAGATATTACAAGACTTTATATTAAATGCCGGTGGTAAAGCACATACATTCCAACTATCATTGGATATTTATAACTTCACCAATCTATTAAATAAAGATTGGGGGAGAAGAAGATTCTATTTTAACAATGAAGAATTGTTAAACTTTGAAGGCTTTGTGGAAGATACCAATACTCCACAATTTTCTTTCAACCCGGATATCCTCAATGAGGACGGAGTTATCGATCCCCTGATAGATGATGGGGGCTTGCAAAGTTCCAGATGGCAGATGCAGTTAGGAATCCGTTATATCTTTAAATAGTAATGGTTTTTATTCATAAGCACACAAAGAAGGCTGTCCCTTGGGCAGTCTTCTTTGTTTTTTATATCTATGCGCTTATCCATCTTCATAAAGTTAGCCTCCGAAGTATGCAAAAAAATAGAATCCAAAAGCTTGTGCATACATAAATAATTGTTTTATATTTGCCCACCGAAACAAAGACGGCTATAGATGATATAGCTATCAAGGTGAGGTGGGTGAGTGGCTGAAACCACCGGTTTGCTAAACCGGCGTACTTGGAAACAGGTACCGGGGGTTCGAATCCCCCTCTCACCGCCACAATAATTTTCGGGGCGTAGCGCAGTCCGGTTAGCGCACCTGCTTTGGGAGCAGGGGGTCGCAGGTTCGAATCCTGCCGCCCCGACAAAACCAAAGACCTAATCTGCATTGCAGATTGGGTCTTTTTTTATATGACCATTAGAGCTTGCTCTTTTATGGTCATATAAAAAAGATAACGAG
>JAJRUR010000311.1 GCA_024277695.1 Bacteroidota bacterium
ATGATGCGCCATAAGGTGCGCAAATCCGAAGGCTTTGATGACATTTATACAAAACAACTATCCGTAGATTTAGTTCTGATTAGAAAGTGTATAGTTTGCTTTCAGCTATGACCCATTCTGTTAAGATTACAGCATTTTGGCACTTCACCTCGACTATTATAGTGGTGTACAATCTTGAGCAAGCAGTCTGAAGATATTTTGGAAAATTTTGGTGTATTTAGGTAAGTAATAGAATTATAGGTGGTTATATATGGTGAAAAATTTTAAAGCTCAAGTATTTAAGCAAAATACATAACCGGATCCCAAATCCCTCTACCTACGCATCCGTAGATTACATCATTTTGGCACTTCACCTCGACTATTATAGTGGTGTACATTTTTGGTCGAGCAGTCTAGAGATATTTTGGAAAATTTTGGTGTATTTAGTTAAGTAGTAGAATTATAGTTGTTTATATATGGTGAAAAATTTTAAAGCTCAAGTATTTAAGCAAAATACATAACCGGATCCCAAATCCCTCTACCTAGGCATCCGTAGATTACATCATTTTGGCACTTCACCTCGACTATTATAGTGGTGTACATTTTTGGTCGAGCAGTCTAGAGATATTTTGGAAAATTTTGGCGTATTTAGGTAAGTAATAGAATTATAGGCGGTTATATATGGTGAAAAATTTTAAAGCTCAAGTATTTAAGCAAAATACATAACCACTCACCGAACTCAACTATCCTCTCGGATAATAGCTCTGTATCTATCTTATAGACTTCATACTCTATATTCCCTATATTTTAAGAATAGCCATCTTACTCCATAAAGAGTTCAGGTCGGTTCATAGCAACATAGTAGCTCAGTTGCCATTCGTTACCGAGTTGTACAAAACGACGCATCATACCATAGCCTGTAGTACGATGAATGATATATTCTTCGATGATACCATCATCTATGATCTGATACTGTCTTTTGAATGAACCGTCCATGTCATCGAAGGAGCGATGGAGTGACCACTGATCAGCTGTCCATCGGTAATCGGGGACTAAGCTATCCCTCATCTCAGGTTTTCCTTCCAGAGGAAAGCTGATATGACGCATTTGGTAGAGACTGTCTGAGTGAAATCGTTTGTAAAATGCTTCAAAGTCTTGTGGCAGACCACTTTTTGAAGCTTTTTTTTGCCTGCAGGCACTTATACCCAACATGAGTACGATAATACTAATCCAATAAACTCGCATAAACCAATAAATATTTGTTTTGAATCAAATTCCATTCTATTTTGAAAGCAGCTTGTTCTGTTTTCGTTGACAATAACCCTATCGTCTGACCGTATTGCTTATCAGTATTAAACGGGTTGATGGACATATTTCTTCTAAAATCAAGCTTTTTTTTGCCATGCGCTTTGTATATACACTCTTTTGCGCCCCAATAGACATGCATAGCTATGAGGCTTTCGGGATTTTGCATAGATTGGAGTTCTGTATCGCTGATAAATTTGTGGCGGATGTTTCTGATTTTGCCGGTCAAGAGTTGTATATCGATACCGCAGGATATTTTTGCCAAAGCGACAGCTACCAGATCGTGTGAGTGGCTCATGGAGATTTCTAGATGCGTGCCCAATAGATGTGGTTTTCCATAGCGGTCTTTGAGGCAGGGTGGTCGGTTATTAACAGGCAAAAACTGCTGAAGTAGATATCTGCCGGCATACCACTCTAAGAGTCTTCCTGAGCGATAGCCCTCAGACTCACGGCGCTCTGCTTTGTATAGAGTGGTATGACTTTTAAAAAAGTCCAAGCCTTCCTCTACCCGCCAAACGGCTAAGATACTCTCTGTACTTGGTTTGTAAAGGTGGACATTAGGCATAGGATAAGGCTATATTTAGTAGTATATTGTGCCACAAAATACAAATATGATACTATCTGATCAAAAGATTTTAGAAGCCCTGGAAAGTGGGGACATAGTTATAGACCCTTTTGACCCTGCTGCGCTAGGTACTAACTCCTATGATGTACATTTGAGCAAGTATCTGGCCGTATATCAAGATAAGGTCTTGGATGCAAAAAAGCACAATAAAATAGAAGAAATCATTATTCCGAAAGATGGGTATATAATCCAACCGGGTGTGATATATTTGGGTGTAACCCAAGAATATACCGAAACGCATAACAGTGTCCCTTTTTTGGAAGGAAAGTCGAGTGTTGGTAGATTGGGAATAGATATCCACGCTACTGCCGGTAAAGGTGATGTAGGTTTTTGCAATACTTGGACGTTGGAATTATCTTGTGTGCAGCCGGTACGTATTTATGAGGGGATGCCCATCGGACAGTTGATCTACTTTGCGGTCCAGGGTGATATCCAAAATTACTATAACAAGAAGAAAGGAGCAAAATATGTCACGATTACAGACCGACCTGTAGAGTCCATGATGTGGAAAAATAAATTTTAGCGATCGAAGGATCAAAATTCTTGGTATTCGGGACAGAAGGAGGGACGTTCTTGGGTGAGAAATAGTTTGACGGTAGATCCCATCTCTATGGTTTTAGAGGAGCCAACTGCAGGGGATTGCTTCCAAACAAAGGCATTTTCGAGATCTGTGATCCCACCATCTTCCAGTATTTTGATATCGGCTTGATAGCTTTCGAGCAAAAAGCGAGCTTCTCCATAAGTCTTGCACAATAGATTGGGTAGTTCGAGCAGTCCTCCACGACGTTTGGAAAGGACAAATTTGATAGTAGAGCCAGCCTTGAGTTCGACTTGGTCTTTTCTGCCTTTGGCAGTGACAATCGTGTCCCTACCATAAATAGCCATCAATATATGATCAGCGGGACCGGGGTCATACCTATGGCCGACTACTTCTGCATTGAGCTCATAGCCTTGCTTGAGTTCTTTTTTCTTTCGTTTGAAGTTTTTTCCATAGAGTATTGGCAACTGGCTTACTTTAATCTTATCCGCTTCGTATTTGGTTATGGTTACATATACTTTGCGATCTTGCTTGACTATATCCCCGGCCTTAGGTGTCTGTCTCAAGATGATACCTCCGGATTTGCCTACTACAAAGATCGAATCGGATACTACCATCACAAAACTTCGCTCTTGGGCATGATCTTGTGATATTTTGAGATCACGACCTACATAGTCTGGCATTTTGAGTTGCTGACCATGATGTGTGTATTGCTTGAGCCAAAAGCTTACAATATTCAAAAGTATCAAACCGGCAATGGTAAGTAGTGCCAGATTTTTCCAAAAGTATTTGCTGACCAAGATGCTCGATATAGTCTTAAGTATTGGCATGGTGTATATATGTACGCTACTTATTTGTGATTGAGTCTGCTAAAGTACAGTTTTTGACGAATTATCGAATCGAAGCTCATATTTTTGATGTTCTTCTATGGCGAGGTCGATCAGTCTGGAGATGAGTTCTTGATAGTCTAAGCCGGATTTTTTCCACAGTTTGGGATACATACTGATGTTGGTAAAGCCTGGGATTGTATTGATTTCATTTACGATGAGTTTGCCATTATTTTGCATAAAAAAGTCGATGCGAGCCATACCGCTACACTCCAACAAACGAAATACTTCGATCGCTTGTTGTCGGATATGTAGGGACTGCGCTTCGGTAATCTGTGCAGGTATCTCGACGCGTGCTCCATCATCATCAATATATTTATTTTCAAAAGAATACCATATGGATTTGGGGATTACCTCACCGACGATCGAAGCTTTGGGGTCTTGATTGCCCAGTACAGCACACTCGAGCTCTCGCCCTACAATTTTTTCTTCGACGATGACTTTTGGATCATAACGAAAAGCACGCTCTAGAGCTATTTTGTAATCTTCTGCATTATCTACATATGATACACCTACAGATGATCCGAGATTTGCCGGTTTGAGAAAGAGTTCTGTTCCTAGATGCTCAGCTACAAAACTAAAACCCAAATGATCGTTGTATCCTTGGCGCAAGGTGATAAAGTCAGCTACAGCTATACCGGCATCGCGTAGCAAACGCTTGGTGATGTCTTTGTCCATACCTACTGCTGACCCGAGGATGCCACAGCCTACACAAGGGATATTTGCCATCTTGGCAAGACCTTGGATGGATCCGTCTTCACCAAAGATACCGTGCAATACCGGAAAGATGACATCGACTTTACTGAGTTGGGTAAGCGTTTTTTGTGACAGAATCAGGCGCTGATCTGCATTTTGAGAAAATAGGATAGGGTGGTTTGTTTGTGTTATTTCTATTCGATGTGCATTCGTATCGTGGAGGAGTTGGAGCTGATCTCCTTGATAATGCCAGATACCCTCTTGATCGATGCCGATAAGTATAGGCTCAAATCGAGATCGATCTATAGCCTCTATGATATTTTTGGCTGAGAGTAAAGATATGCGATGCTCGGTGGATCGACCTCCGAATACAATGGCTACTTTTGTCTTGTTCATAAGATGATGCTATGTCTTGTTGTCGTGCCGAAGCCCCAACTGCTATACAAAATTACGTAATATGATCATTCTTTTGTTATCAAAGATATGGATTTGACATTATTTTGGCTTATAAGCTGAGTATTCGATAGCTTCTTTTGAGAGGATGTTCTCAGACTATTTATATCCTGATGATTAGATTTCGTTGTTGGGATTATCTTTGACCACTTATGAATAAAGAGATATTACGGCTTACAATCCCCAATATACTGAGCAACGTATCGGTACCACTCTTGAGTACTGTAGATACAGTGCTTATGGGTAGGCTGTCGGTGACACACTTGGGTGCTATAGGACTAGGGGCGATGATTTTTAATTTTGTTTATTGGAATTTTGGATTTTTACGGATGGGTACGACGGGTATGACGGCTCAGGCTTTCGGTTCTGTCAACCGGACAGGTCAAGTGCGTACATTATACAGGTCTCTTGCACTAGCCGGATTGATCTCCTTTCTGCTCATATTATTCGGCAGTCCGTTAACGGATCTGGCTATCGACTTGATGAAGACTTCTGCTGATCAGGCTGATTTTGTTCGGCGGTATATACGCATACGATTATGGGCGGCACCGGCTACCTTAGGCTTGTACGTGTTGTTCGGTTGGTTTTTTGGGCTTCAGAATTCGGTGATACCTTTAGTGATTACTTTGGTCATCAATTTGATCAATATTGTATTGAGTTACATTTTTGTCCTACGTTTTGGTTATGAAATCAGAGGGGTGGCTTATGGTACGGTGATTGCTCAGTATTTTGGGTTTATTTTGGCTATGTTATTTGTTGTTTGGAGATACAAGGACTTGTTTGGAAGGAGTAGTAGTAGCTTTTTATGGAGTGTCGATTGGTCAGAGTGGATTGGATTTCTGCGTATCCATAGAGATATTTTCTTACGTACCCTGTGTTTGACTTTGGTCTTTGTATTTTTCTATAGAAGATCATCTATGGGAGGTGCAAGTATTTTGGCTATCAATATCATCCTTATGCAGTTGATCAATTGGATGTCTTATGGTATAGATGGTTTTGCCTATGCTGCAGAGAGCCTTACCGGCAAATATTATGGTGCGCGAGATCGCCATCGTATGGATATGGTTATTCGCTATATATTTTACTGGAGTGTTGCATTTGCTATTTTTTATAGTGGGTTCTATGGACTATTTGATAAGCAGATATTTGGATTGTTTACTAAGGATGAGCAGATTGTGGATCTTGCGCATCAGTACAGGTACTGGATGGTGCTCTTGCCTTTGGTGGGCTTTGCTTCTTATATTTGGGATGGAATATTTATAGGGATTACAGCTTCTAGGGCTATGCGGAATAGTATGTTTTTTTCACTTATCATTTTTGCCGGAGCATTTTATTTTTCGTCCGAAGTGATGGATGTCGTATCCTCGCTGTGGCTTAGCTTGAGTTTGTTTTTATTTGCTCGGGCGATGATTCAGTGGTGGATGTTTCGGAAGAGCTATTGGGATTTGGATTAAATTTTTTTTTGATGTCTTATAATCCTATGTAACATATTATATCGATCATCCTGTAGGAAGTTGTCCTATTGGACTTTATAACACGCGATCTACTTGGTCAAGAATTTCTTGGTCAGCAACTTTTATCCATCCGGCCAGTTCATTACGCGCTTTGTTTCTAACATCTTTGTCTACATAACATGCGATACTGACGAGGGCAAAACTCAGCACACTCAAGTCGTCTGTGAAGCCTAAAAAAGGTGTCAAATCCGGGATACTGTCGATCGGTGCTACCAGATATGCAATGGCTCCTGTAATGATATGCTTAGCCCATCCGGGAGTATCCGAATTTCGAAAAGCAAAAAATAACAAAAGGACACTATAAAGTACTCGAGTCCCCAATTGTGCGACATGCTTTTTTAAATAAGTTGTTAGTGCGTTCATCACTATAGACAACGAGTAAATGTATAAAATAATTCCCCCCCTAAGGTTACCTTGCGTAGATACTCTGTGCTCAGAAGTCTTTTTTATTGGCGATGCGGGTCAGATTCCATAGTGGCAGGAGTACCCAAAGTGTCAGCATAGAGAGTGATACCAGCATGCCGCGCCCCGTTCCAAAAAATTTTTGAAAAACAGCTCCTGTATAGCCCAATA
>JAJRUR010000312.1 GCA_024277695.1 Bacteroidota bacterium
AAGTATTTTATTATGTGTGTCCTTGGGGCTTTTTTACTGACTTCATGTAAACATGAGAGCCTGCGTGACATTGATGCTGACTTAATATCCGCTATCGAGAGCAGATCAAAAACAGGTTCTGCGGACTACTTTATTTTGGCCGATGAGGAAGATTATGCACATCTCCCTAATCAAGATCCCAACAATCCGGTAACCAAAGAAAAGGTCGCTTTGGGCAAACTATTGTTTTTCGAAACCGGCTTAGCCCAAACAGCCAAATACGAACTCTGTTTAGAGACCTATAGCTGTGCTACCTGTCATGTACCTGAGCGCGGATTTTTGCCGGGTCGTCGCCAAGGCATAGCTGACGGAGCAGTAGGATTCGGTACTCTGGGTGATAACCGCATGGTGCAGCTAGGATATGAAGATACAGATCTAGATGCTCAAGGCACGCGACCACTGACTGTTATGAATGTAGCCTACGTCACCAACACTTTATGGTCAGGACTTTTTGGTGCAAACGACAAAAACATAGGTACCGAAGATTCTTGGACAGGACTCGCAGAAGCCAATTATACCGGATTTGTGGGCTTAGAAGCTCAAAATATCGAAAACTTTGACCTCCATCGGATGGAAATCAACGAAAAAGTATTGGATCAGTACGGCTACCGCGCTGAATTTGACAAAGCTTTTCCAGATGTACCGGAGGATCAACGTTATGAAGTCAAAACCGCTAGTTTTGCTATCAGTGCATATCTCAGAACACTTTTGACGAATAGGGCTCCATTTCAAGAATACCTCAAAGGTGATTATGATGCCCTTACTGACCATCAAAAAGAAGGGGCAAAAATCTTTTTTGGAAAAGCCGGATGTACTTCCTGTCATAACGGACCTTCTTTTAGCGCGATGACTTTTCACGCTATGGGTACTAGAGATATGTGGGAATATGATGGGCTCAATACCTCTGCTGATGACGAAAGAAATTTGGGTCGAGGAGGCTTCACAGGTCGTCAAGAAGATATGCACCGATTTAAAGTGCCTCAACTCTACAATCTTAAAGATTATACCCATTTCTTTCACGGTGGTAGCAAAACTTCGCTAAAAGCAGTTATTGAGTTTAAAGCAAAAGCAAAATCCGAAAATCCAAGAGTTGCTACCGAAGATCTTTCCGACCAATTTAGACCCCTTACACTTACTGTAGCTGAAAAAGAGGCTCTATATGATTTTCTTGAAAATGCTCTATACGATCCGGATATGACGCGCTATGCTCCGGACCAAATCCCCTCCGGCAACTGTTTTCCTAATAATGACCAAATTTCAAGAAGAGATATCGGCTGTCAATAATTGTTCGTCCGATAGTGCGACTACTTAAGTCTGAAAAAAGCGCATCATCCGATCAGTAGCTATCCTTAGATGGGTAGGCAAGTCCGCTATAGCCCACGGATGCGAAGATCCAAATGTATGCCCTGCTCCTTGGATCAATTCCAACTGGGACCTCGTATTCAACTCCGAAAGCCTCTGCGATTCTTCTGCCGATACTACCTGATCTTCCATGCCATGAATTAGCAACATCGGTATCTCCAATTTGCGCACAGCAGCAGAGATATCCAAACGCTCTTTTGATGCCTCAAAATCTTCATATATTTGATAGTACCGGGGCATCTGTTGCTTTGTCCTCCCATTATAAATATAGTACACTCCTTCTGCCCGCCATTGTTCCAAATCAGATCCTTTCGGAAAACGAGATCCAAAATCAGCGACACCTGCCAAACTCACTACCTTGGATATCCGTCTATCCTGTGAAGCCTTCAATAATACAATGCCTCCGCCACGACTATGTCCTACTAAATAGATTTCTGACAGATCACAACCCGATGCTGCAAGTAAGTCTGTCGAGTTGACATAATCTATTACCATCCCCAAATCATCCAGTTCCATCGTATAGCTATTGCGCCCAAAAGCCTCTAAATCTACAAAATCCAAGGGGGCATCCGGTCTAGTGCCATTATGCGAAAAATTAAAGCAAAGAACTACATAACCACTACGCGCCCATTGATCTGCCATCAATCCCCAAGCACCCCAATCTTTGAATCCCTTAAATCCATGTACAAAGATGATTAAGGGCTTAGAGCTACCGGAACTCGACCAATACACATCCAATAAAATAGACCTACCCAAAGATCCGGAGATTTGATGATTCTTTATGCGTAACATAAGCTATATTATTTTTAGCCTCCGGACAAAGATAGTGCAAATAGGATCGTATTAATTTAACTTAAAGTCAAGTAATTGGTGCTCATACTGCAATAAATTATAGAAAAATATGTTAAATACTAGTAAGATCAAGAATAATTTATTTAACTTTGGGTCAAATAATACTATTATGGATACAACACAAGACAAAGTAAAGCTCCTTAGAGGAGGAGAATTTGTAGTCTCAGAAGACAATCCCTCCCTCATGTTCGTACCGGAATCTTTTTCAGAGGAGCAATTGATGATCAAGAATATGATTGAAGATTTTGTCAAAAACGAATTTGTTCCTGTCATGGACAAAGTCGAGAAGCAACAGGGAGATGTCACCGTAGAGCTACTCGATAAGATGGGACAGCTGGGCATACTTGGAGCACATATGCCTGAGGAGTATGGGGGAATGCAGTTAGATACGAATACCAATACGATGATAGCTGATGTACTCTCCCCTGCCCGATCGTTTATAGTGTCCTTTGCAGCCCACACGGGGATCGGGATGCTACCGATCTTGTATTTCGGCAGTGATGCACTCAAAAAAGAATATTTGCCACGCTTGATCAGTGGCGAGCTCAAAGCGGCATACTGTCTTACCGAGCCCGGATCCGGCTCAGATGCTTTGGCAGCAAGGGCTCGAGCTGATTTGTCAGAAGATGGGACACATTATCTGCTTACCGGACAAAAAATGTTTATCACCAATGCCGGATTTGCGGATGTATTTATAGTATTTGCACAGGTAGATGGCGATAAGTTTACAGGATTTTTGGTAGATGGTGATTCTGAAGGCATCAGTTTGGGAGATGAAGAGGACAAGTTGGGCATCAAAGGTTCATCGACACGTCCGGTATTTTTTGAACAAGTCAAGGTACCTGTTGATCATCTGCTGGGCAAAATCGGCAAAGGACATAAAATTGCATTTAATGCGTTAAACATCGGGCGGTTCAAACTTGGAGCGATGTGTATGGGAGGATCCAAACACCTGATCGATATTAGTATCAAATATGCCAATGAGCGTAAACAATTTGGTCAGTCGATCGCTTCCTTCGGGGCTATAAAATACAAACTAGCTGAGCAGACTATACGCAATGTAGCCATAGAATCTGCAATGTACCGCGTGTCGAATCTCATCCAGCTCAAGGAGCAAGAACTACGAGAGAGTGGAAAAGACTATGCCAAGTCCAAGCTAAAAGCAGCTGAAGAATATGCTATCGAGTGTGCCATCATCAAAGTTGCCGGTTCTGAAGTATTGGATTACGTTGTGGACGAGGCTGTCCAAATCCACGGTGGCTACGGGTACATCGAAGAATATTTGGTAGCCGGTGCCTATAGAGATGCTCGTATCAATAGAATTTTTGAAGGCACAAACGAAATCAATCGATTGCTCATGATTCAAATGCTTTTTAAGCGAGCCCAAAAAGGAGCTTTTAATATGACAGACCCTGCTTGGGCAGTTCAAAAAGAGCTGAGTTCTATGCCCAAATTTGAGACACTAGAGGGGTATTTAGCACAAGAACATAAAGCCATCAAGGATTTTAAAAAAATATTTTTGATGACGATGGGAGGAGCAGTCAAGAAACAAATGGACGGCGAACTCCACCTCGAAGATGAGCAAGAGATTCTTATGCATGGAGCCGATATTATGATAGATATTTTTCTGGCCGAATCCCTATTCCTGCGCATACTCAAGCTCAAAGAATTGGACTACACTGACCATCTTGACCTGATGGAGTCTATACTAAGAGTATATATCTACGATGCCGGGTACCGCATAGCCAAAAATGCCAAAGATGCCATAGCATCCTATACATCGGGTGATCTACTCAGAGTCTTCAATATGGGAGTACAGCGATTTTCTCAATACCCTGCATTTAACATCAAAGAAACCAGACGCCAAATAGCGGATGCACTGATCACTGCAAACCGCAATATATTTGCATAGTAGCACCTATCGGTGGAGGAGTTATCTATACTACTCGAGTAGCTGATCATCTTAAAATACGAATTGGCTTATATTCGCCTGAACAAGATGAATAAGCTACTCCAAATTCTCATCCAAAGCGTCCGTAAATTTAGGGCAGACGGTCTCAGAGTGCATGCTGCAGCATTGGCATATTTTGCCGTATTTTCATTACCACCATTACTGATCATCATAATCTACAGTACATCTCAAGTATATGATCAAGCTGCAGTCGAATCCTGGATCTATCGAGAGTTAGGTAGTTTGCTGGGAGAAAGAGGGCCGGCTCAGGTAGCTGCCACGATCAAGAGCCTGCTCACCTTCCGTCCAAAATGGTGGACCGGCTTAGCCGGTGTACTCTTTATATTCTATATGGCTACTACGGCTTTCGCCAATATGAAAAACACCCTAAACCATATATTTGATGTAGAATCCAAGCGTGGAAAATCACGAATTTTGCAACAGTTTTTGGATCGCGTAATAGCACTTGGGCTGGTGCTTGCCCTTGCGATGGTTTTGCTGTTTTCTATGGTCATCAGCAGTCTGGTCAAAGCCCTCCAACACGCATATTTTGAGGGATACGCTTGGAGCAAACTGATCAATACCGGTAGCTCTACCCTACTCTCTTTTATCGCTTTGGTGATACTTTTTAGTTTGATCTATATGATGCTACCCAATATAAGACTCAAATTGAGTGATACGATATGGAGTGCCGTCATCACATCAATGCTGTTTTTGTTGGGTAGATTGGTGATAGCTCTGCTCATCAAACACAGTAGAGTCAGTAGTTTTTATGATGCTGCCGGGAGTCTTATGTTACTCATGATTTGGGTGTACTATACGAGTGTTATTTTTTACTTTGGTGCCTGTATCACAAGCGTGATGTTTAAGCACAATCAGTCAATATCCGACAAAAAGTCATCTGATAATAAGCGCAATTATCGATAGAAAGTATCCGTCCGTCCAAAGAACAAACATTTTATGCTAACATAAGTATATATTTGCACACTGACTAAATCATGCATTACGTGGGAATATTAATTTTTATCATCGTCTCCTATCTTTTACTTTGCTGGAGTTTGTCCTTATTGTTTGCCAAAGCAGGACAAGACCCAAAAACTGCATGGATACCCGGTATAAATTTTGTCCGATGGGCAGAACTTATCGGTCGATCCAAGTGGTATCCGCTATGGCTACTCTTCCCCATCGTACAGATTTTTATCTTTTGTGGGATGGCAGTTGACCTGGTACGTTCATTTGGTCGGTACGATTTTGCCGACTCTGCACTTGCCGTCATTTATGCACCACTCAAATTCTGGCTAACAGCCAAAAGTGATGCAAGCTATACAGGACCTACCATACCAAAAGAAAAAGCTTATCAAGAACAATTGAAAGCAGCTGCTGCGTCGGGCAATAAATTTGAATATCAAAAACTCAAAAATAATAGTCCCTACTCCAAATCTACAGTACGAGAGTGGTTCGAAGCTATCTTCTTTGCAGTTTTTGCAGCTGCTTTTATCCGGATGTTTCTCATCGAAGCCTACACGATCCCAACCCCGTCAATGGAAGGTTCACTGTTGGTAGGAGACTATCTGTTCGTGAGTAAGGCCCATTACGGGATCAGGACACCCCAGACACTACTACAAATACCACTATTGCACAATCGCATACCTTTTATAAATAGAGAGTCCTATATCACCAAGCCATCTATCAAGATGCACAGACTACCGGCTCTGGAGTCCATAGACCATAATGATCCGGTCGTCTTTAACTGGCCAGTAGGTGATAGTGTCTATATAACTCCTTCACGCTCTTGGACTGTAGGCCAAGTCAACCGAATGTCCAAAAACTTTCTGGGACACCCCAGTATGAGACCATTGCGCAACAAAAAGAAAAACAAAGACTTTATCGTGCGCCCCATCGACAAAAAAGATCACTACATCAAGCGATGTATAGGCATACCCGGAGACACGCTTCAGATTATTGATCGACAAGTCTATATCAATGGTCAAGCGGTTCAAAATCCACAAAAAATTCAGTTCAGAACCCTTGTCAGTACCCCGAGTCCTATCAATGATAAAAAACTCGAAGATATAGGGATAGACCCAAGTGCAGATATATCCACTCGTGGGACAGGATACTTTGTTGGGAGTCTTTCACCGGATGAAGTCGATGCACTCGAGCAAATAGCAGGAGTCAAAACACTAGCCGTTTCCGAATATCTCCTAACGCGTGCTGTCCCTAACATCCAACAGATAGCGAAGAATTTGGGATTTTTGCCCGGTCAACTCAACCCGAATGGCCTCCTATTGCTCACCCCTGCCCAATACGACAGTTTGTCTATGCGTAAGTTTCCTCTTAGACCGGCATTGGGCAAACTCGATCTATTTCCTCATGACCCCAAAATCACCAAAGGATGGACAGTAGATAATTATGGTCCCATATATATACCAAAGAAAGGTGAGACCATCCGAATCGACCTTACCAATCTCGCTTTTTATCGTCGTATTATTTCTGTTTATGAAAACAATACCCTGCAAGTACAAGGAGATAAAATTTTGATCAATGGCAAGCCAACCAACGAATATACTTTTAAGATGAACTACTACTGGATGATGGGAGATAATCGTCATAACAGTGAGGATGCTCGGATGTGGGGTTATGTACCCGAAGATCATATAGTAGGGAAGCCGCTCTTCATCTGGATGTCAGCCAAAGGAGGTAGTCCCGCCAATGGCATACGATGGAATCGTCTATTTACTACAGCTAATAAATTTTAGTACAAAGTGAAATCATGGATTACAGGCTAAAATGGATAGGAGGAGCAACTGTAATCATCACCATAGGACAATTAAAAATAGCCGTTGATCCCGTGTTGTGTCCCAAAGGGACCATCCAAGATTACTTTTGGTTCAAATCAGCAAGACTCGAAGACCCTATATTTGCATCAAGTGACTTTGAAGATATAGACTTATGGCTGATTACGCATGACCATGAGGATCATCTGGACGATATCGGAATATCTTATATATCCAAAACATCAAAAATTATTAGCAATCCCAATGGTTCAAAAAAACTATTAAAAAATAACCTGAACAATATCCGTATGCTACGCTGGGGGCAAAGTACAACATCCCAGATCAAAGAATACCGGATAGAAGTAGAAGCTATACCTGCTATACACGGTATTAATCCATTGAGTGCTATACTAGCCGGAAGAGGTAATGGATATTATCTGAAGATTTGGAAGGCTGATCAAGAGTTATACATCTATATCACCGGAGATATGGTCTATAAGAAGAAAACGATCAAAGCACTCCAAGGCAAAAAGGTGGATTTGCTCATAGCCAATATGGGCGCAGCCCAACAAGGCAGTTGGATTATGACATTGACCCTCAATGCCGAGATGTTAAAAAAAATGATCGGACAACTGCATCCCACAACAGTTATTCCGGTACATTTTGGGACATTTGAGCATTACAAAGAACCTGTAGAAGAAGTCAAAGCCCTCCAAGACCAAAAGATACAGATATTGGATACCGGAGATTGGTATGATACTACTGCTGTTTCTGATCTGCAATAGTCGTTTTTATAAAAACCGGAACTTTTTTAGGGTGACTAAAGTTAAACTATTGTATCTTTGCCATCCCAAACAATAAATACATCGCGGAGTGGAGCAGTTGGTAGCTCGTCGGGCTCATAACCCGAAGGTCGTAGGTTCAAGTCCTGCCTCCGCTACAAAGAGAGGTTGTCTGAACATATCAGGCGACCTCTTTCTATTTTCCCTTACCTTGGATCAGTACGAGTAGAGTATAAAACATAATTTTGAAGTCCAAAGCCAGCGACATGTTTTCTATGTCGAGTATATCGAATTTGAGACGTTGGATCATCTGCTCGATATTAGAAGCGTAGCCGTATTTGACTTGCCCCCAAGAAGTAATGCCTGGCCGGACTTTGAGTAAGTGTTTATAATGAGGTGCGCGCTTCTGTATCTGATCAATATAATACTGGCGTTCGGGGCGCGGACCTACCAAGGACATTTCGCCTCGGAGCACATTCCAAAACTGGGGTAATTCATCCAGACGATACTTGCGCATAACCGCCCCCCATTTGGTTATTCTCGGATCACCATCTAGTGAAAGTTGCGGTCCCATAGACTCCGCATCTTGGTACATCGACCTAAACTTATAGATGTAAAACGGTTTTCCGTGCCATCCTATACGATCCTGCTTAAATAATATAGGTCCGGGGGAGGACATTTTCACCTTGAGTGCGATCAATAGATACAGGGGTGATAAAAGAATCAGTGCCAAAAGAGATACGACGATGTCTATCAAGCGCTTGAGTAGCTGCTGCCACCTAGGCATTAGGTCTTGATTGATCTCGATCAACACTGCCCCATAGATATGGCTCATCTTCACTGTACCGAGCAAGATATCGTACAGATCCGGAACGATTTTGACTAATACCTTTTCTTTGTAATCAAATAAACTAT
>JAJRUR010000313.1 GCA_024277695.1 Bacteroidota bacterium
CACGATACGATCAGCCTGCAGACTAAGGATAAATCGAAGAGCATCTTCGTGTATTCCCGCCCGTGGCGGATCGAGTATGATGCAGTTCGGATGACCATGACGGCGAACCATAGTCTCATTAAAAACTTCCTTAACATCTCCGGTATAAAAGTGTGCATTATCCATCTGATTGAGCTGAGCATTAAATCGAGCATCCTCCACAGCTTCTTCTATACCCTCTATCCCGATGATGGTTTTTGCGTCGTTGGCTAGATAGAGTCCGATACTCCCTGTTCCGGAATATAAGTCATAGACTATCTCATCTGATGTGACCTGTGCATATTCTTTGATGAGATCATAGAGGACTTTGGCTTGATAGCTATTGGTCTGAAAAAAGGATTTTGGACTGATGGCATAGCGTATATTACCAAGCTGTTCGTAGATGTGCGTTTCTCCCTCAAAATGGATAAAATCACGATCCAACAAACTATCATTGGGCTTGGTGTTGATGACAAAATATACGCTTTTTATTTCATCAAATTTTTGATATATTTCTCGTAACAAATTAGCGGTAACATCTTCCTGATACTCATTGAATACCAGTATCACCATATACTGCCCGAGCGTAGTATTTCTGATGATAAGGTTTCGGAGTTCTCCGGATTGTGTAAAATAGTTATAAAAAGAAATATTATTTTTCAAGGCGTAGTCATAGATAAAATGACGAATTTGGTCGGCAGTATCTGATTGGAGAAGGCATTGATCCAGATGGACGATTTTGCTATAGATTCCGGGAGGGTGAAGCCCAAGAGCGGGAGTATCTTTTATTTTTATTGTACTGCTTATTTCCTCCGGAGTGAGCCATTGCTTAGAGCAAAAAGCATATTCCATTTTATTTCGATATCCGAATATTCGATCAGTTCCTAAAATGGGTTCGATGGATTCGACTTCAATTTTTCCTATACGTCGAAGGGCATCCGTGGCGATATTGTTTTTTTGGCGCAGTTGTTCTTGATAGTGTACATGCTGCCACTTGCACCCTCCACAAGCACCGAAGTGATCACATTTTGGTTGGGTTCTATGGGGGGAGTATTTTGTAGTATTTTGGACGATGCCCCACTGAAGACCTTTTTTTTTGCGCAATACGAGCAGATCAATGATATCTCCGGGAGCTGCATTATCTACGAGTACGACTTCACCTTGAGCAGTACGACCTAGTGACTTGCCCTTATGACCAAAAGCAAATATCTCTACACCTTGGATGAGCTTTTTTTTTCTTGCCAAAATTTTGTTTTTGATTATTTTATTTTAAAATAATAAATGTTGTTCGACGATTGATTTTTCGCCCCTCTTCAGTACTATTATCCGCAATGGGTGCAGTCTCCCCATATCCTTGATACAGCACTCGCTTAGAGTCTATACCGGCACGGACGAGATGATCACGTACAGCCTTGGCACGCAGCGTAGATAGCTCCAAATTGTCTTTTTCCGAGCCAATGTCATCGGTGTGTCCATTGATTTGGATTCTTATTGATGGATTATTTTTTAATAAATTCAATAATAACTCCAACTCCGTATCGGACGATGGTTTGAGTGTATAAGACCCCGAATCAAAAAAGACATTTTTGAGTACTGTGGGTTTTAGTTCATCGAGCGTATCACTATTTTTGATCGGTGTTAGGCGGACATCGAGTACGTAGGGATCACTTTGCTGATTTTTGGATGTGAGCACAAATCTATTAGAGTAAAAAACATATCCATCATGGCTGATATTTAGGCCGTAATCATTGCCCATTTTTAGTGCAGCGATAAATTGTCCTTGCTCATCCGTGCGTAGGAGTATCGCATCTGATACCTTGCTATGATGGATTAGTTTGACACGTGCGTTTGGGATTGTTTTTTCGGTAAGATCATCGATGAGTTTGATTTTGACATAAGTCACCGGATGGGGTCGTAGTGATGTAGGCATTTCAAAGTAAAAAATATCTGTCGCCGGGCTATCTTCTGATTGGTTGCGCGTAAAATATGCCGTACTTCCATCGATACTCAAGGCTAAGGCACCCTCTGCGAGTGGGGTATTGATGGGTGTTCCCATGTTCATAGGTTCTGACCATTCTCCCTCTCGGCGATGCGACAAAAACAAATCCGTCTTACCCAAACCCGGATGGCCGTCACTCGTGAAATAAAGTGTTTCGGAGTCTGCATGTATAAAAGGTGTCAGTTCATCTCCCGGGCTATTGATCGGAGCACCCAGATTCTTAGGGGCACCAAACAGTCCGCGATTGTTTTTTACCGAAACCCAAATATCTTTGCCACCTAGACCTCCCGGACGATTGCTGGAGAAATAAAGTTTTTTGCCATCTGCGGAGAGACTTGGCTGTGACTCCCAAGCTGCAGTGTTCATCATATCTCCCATATTGCGGGGCGAAGACCATTTGCCCTGCCGGAGGACACTGAAGTAAAGATCACAACTACCTAAACCATCACGCCGATTGCAGCCGGTAAAGATGAGGAGTTTGCCGTCTGCAGAAATACAGTGAGCTCCTTCATTATCGGAAGTATTGATTTCATCTAAAGGGGTAGCTTCTTGCCATGTCCCATCTACCTGTTTGCTCTGATAAAAATCCTCATCGCGTTGCCTGCGCGTAAAAATCATCGTCTCACCATCTAGTGTAAAACCGGGGAGATACTCATAAGCAACCGAATTGATCTGAGGGGGAAGTCGCTGAATAGTTATCTCATGATTTTGCTCTGACAGCTCCAAAGCTTTTTGGGCTTGATCTATAATTTTTTTTGCTTTGCGCAAAGCTGATGCCGATGGAGGATCAGATAGGAGATAAGCTTCCATCATACGGATCGAGTTATTATACTCACCGAGCTCATACTGCACGAGCCCCAAAGTAAAAGCTATCTTTCGATTGTAGTCCGGGTTTAGCGTATGTGCCCTCTCCAAATGCTGACGCGCGCGCTGCATATCCTGTGTGCTGTAATAGATACCACCGAGCAGCATATGCGCATCTATCAAGGCGGGATAATGCTCCAATACTTTTTTGAGCAAGTTTATCGCTTCAGCTGCACGTCCCGCTCGTATATATCCCTGTGCTTGATCGAGTTGGTTTTGCGTTGATTTGCTGATCGTCGTTCGGTCTGCATAAGCATGCTGTACTTGTAGTTTTGGAGTACACGAGATGATAGCCAAAAGAAAGATAAGTCTCCACATAAGGCAAAGATAATACAGAACCGTATAAGCTCGGTGCAAAGCCCTTTTAGAGATTATATTTCTTCTCGCCGGAACATTCTATACCTGATCGCAACATAGATTCGTAAAAAACCTTTTGATCAAGCCACACCCCATATCTGCCCACTTACTTTCTATTGTTGGAGCAACAATGATATGCTTTATCGGAGCTGTGGTTTGGAATTGGGAGGGGGGAATATATAAAGCCTGTAATTTAGGCTAAATTCTAAACTTTAACATATTTAATAATATATACTCATCTCTATATCAGCTTATTCTAATATCCTCTTATCCACATAATGGATATAGCCTTGATTTTTCTCCCTATCTGTCTAAAAGCTCCTATCAAGAATAAGCTAGTGGTCTCCACACAATAATAAGATACTATCTGCTGTTAAATACCTATAAGAATCAAAACATCAAAGTAGCTATATGGCAGCACACTACAATGCTAGTATTACGAATCTTCTGTTTGAGCATTGGGCTATTGGTCGGACAATGGACTATGGCCCAATGTCTTAAGGGCAATTGCCATACAGGTATTGGGACTTACCGATATCCAAGCGGAGCCATATATACCGGGGACTTTTTGAACGGAAAAATCCATGGGACTGGAATTTTGCGATTCAGCAATGGGGACAAATACAAAGGTATGTGGAAGGAGCATTACCGCACAGGCTACGGAGAGCTATATACCAAATCCGGTGATGTATTTAAGGGAAATTTTCTGAAGAACCATTTTGAGGGAAAGGGAACGATGCAATATCGCAATGGAGATCTATATGTAGGCGAATGGCACGAGAGCAAAGCGCATGGACAGGGAGAGTATCGCTTTAGCAATGGTGCATATTATATCGGTAGTTTTGTTCGTGGTTTGTTTGAGGGATTTGGAGTATATCACTATCAAGATGGATCGAGCTATACAGGTCAATGGTCAAGGAACATGCGCCATGGTCAAGGAAAGTTTGTAGAGCCTTCCGGCAAAATCATAGCAGGTACTTGGCATCAAGATCGCAAAGTGGATACCTTGGTAGAGACACCCTTAAGTGTAGCTGATGCTCAGGGACAGAAGCGAAATTGCAATCAGGAATATTGCGACACCGGATATGGCATCTATACCTATGAAGATGGGAGCTATTATGAGGGGAGTTTTGTACTTGGCTTGCCCTCAGGTAAAGGCATCTGCTACTACGCCAATGGTGACAAATATATAGGTGGTTGGAAACATCACGCTCCACATGGGCAGGGAGTGATGTACTTTGCCGGTGGCAAAGCACACGGTGCTTATTGGGAAGATGGAAAACCGGTACGCCCCTTACAACTTCGTCAAGAGGTCAAACTAAAAAAACATATCCTCAAGGATGTAGATCCAAAAACTAAAATTTGGGCACTTGTGGTAGGAGTATCCAAGTACGAGCATATGCCCAGACTTCGCTATACTGATGACGATGCCTACCGCATGTATGCATTTTTTAAAAGCCCTGAAGGCGGTGCACTCCCGGCAGATCAGATCAGTGTATTGATCGATGAAGAGGCCACGAGAAATAATATTATCCAAGCTATGCAAAACTTATTTCTCAAAGCAGACGAAAGTGATGTAGTGATACTCTATTTTTCCGGACATGGATTACAGGGGTCATTTATTCCGATCGATTACAACGGTTACGAAAACAAACTCCGACACGACGAAATCAAAATGATCATGGATCAGAGTAGTGCCAAAAATAAAATTTGTTTGGCCGATGCTTGTTATTCGGGTAGTTTTGTCCAAGCAAAAAATATCAAAAACCAACTACCCCTCTATTACCATCAACTAGGCAAGAGCAAATCCGGCGCAGCATTTATGATGTCATCGAGCAGTGGTGAAGTATCCTTGGAGGGGAGTAGCATCCGACAGGGTGTATTTAGTCACTATCTCATGCGAGGGCTCGCAGGAGAGGCAGATACTAACGGAGACCACACCGTAGTACTGTCCGAGTTATTTGATTTTGTACATGATGGTGTCAGCGAATATACAGCCAATAGTCAGACTCCGGTACTCTTTGGTACTTATGACAAAAATCTACCTATGGCCTTTGTCCGAAAAGGTATCCATTAAATCGAAATATAGTCACGAGTGAAGCGAGGATAGAAAATTATGGCAAAACCCGAGCTGAGATTTTTGTTTATTAGCTAGTTTTCTTTTTTAGATTATTTATTTTATTAGAATCTTGTGACATAACCAAAATGAATTTTTGATCGACTCGGATCCAGAGACTCGGACTGTCTTTTGCCCAAGGCATAAGTCAGGCTGAAAATTCCGGAATTTGTCTGAAACCTTAGTCCTGCTCCAAAGCCCACTGCGGTGTCATATATAGCTTCGTCCTTGACATTTTCTATTATGCGTGCGAGATCAGAAAACAAAAACAAGTATCGTTTTCGTCCGATAATGTATCGTAACTCTGTGGTGATCAGTCCGTAAGTGGATGCAAAAATAGACTCATCGTCAAATCCTCTTAGTATTTGATTACCTCCTATCCGAAAAAGCTCGTTTTGATATAGCTTGCTCCTTCCTCCAATATGAGCAGCTCTAAATCTCCACAACATCGTGGACCGTTTTGCTATAGGGATAAAATATTGGATATCCGAGCTAAGCTCAAATTGTAGTGATGTCAAGTCTGTATTTTGATAAAAGTCGGGATTTTCGGAGAGTATTTCTTGATTTTCGATGATGCTCCGCTTTCCGATTGCAGTCCTTAGGTTAAGAGAAACTCCCTTGGTGATCGCCAGATCTCCTCCAATATTTTTCCAAAAAAATGCCATGCCTACATTCTGAAATCGGGTATCGAGATCTATCTGGCTGCCTTCTGATATACTACGCATGTTGAGCTGTCCCAGATTGGTAGATTTATTGTTCCAGAATATTTTTAAAAAATTATTGTTTTTCAGATAATAATTAAATCCTATTTCGGCCTGAATATTGACATAAGAGCTATCTCTCTTGTAGAGATTGAATCGGCTGTTGAGCCCGATGGTACTGAGTATCATATAAGGGAAGTTCAGCTCTAAATCCAGTTGTTGGGACTCCGGTCTCAACTTTCTGAAGCTAAGGTATAGTCGCTCTCCCCGACCCAGTTGGTTGACAAAATCACCTAAGAAGGTACCCGTTAGGGATATACTACCATCCGGTTTTGGCTGAAAGCCCAAAATAAAGTCAAAACTACTTGCGGGCTTGGCTTCGACAGGCAGTTCTATACGGGCATGCTGACCGCTAAATAATGCTTGAGGTGATGCGACCAATCGGAGAAAAGACAATTGCTCCATTTTTTGGGGAATCTTTTTTAAGTCCCGGAGGCTATACAGATATCCCGGCTTAATGCCTAGATATGCAGATAGAAATTTAGGTGAAATATTGATATGCTCTTCCGTCAGCACATCACTATAGCGGACTTCGATACCGGGAGTAGCAGAA
>JAJRUR010000314.1 GCA_024277695.1 Bacteroidota bacterium
CTTGCCGCTGCCGAAGATAATCCGAGATGTCTAAATCGAGGATCACAAGCGCATAAGCTGTCAAGCGCATAAGCGAGTAATCTGTTTCGTCTCCGTGTGATGGGACTGCTTCGTCGTACCTCCTCGCAGTGACGGTTTAACGCGCTCAGGTGCCACCAGTACAACTCACCCCCGACCCCTCTCTTAAAAAAGAGGGGAGCGCTGTCGTTTGGTTTTTGTCCCCCTTTGGAGGGGTAGGTGGAGGACTCTTTTTGCCTTCTTTGCGATCAGAACCGTCTGCGAAGGTTGAGACTGCTTCGTCGTGCCGCCGCGCAGGGACGAAACGCAGCAAGTCACTCTACAACTATTTTTTCTGTCTGCAACAATGCTCCCCGATCATCATAATAACTCAATAAGTAAATACCACTATTCCATCCATCCGTGTCGATCTCCCTCTCTTGTTCTCCATATCTAAGCTGAGCTTGATAAACGGCCTTCCCCATCAAATCGCTGACCCGGAGATAGGCCTGTGTGTATTGGACACCCAGCCCAAAATCCACCCTAAGCTGGCTTGACGATATCACTGGGTTTGGGTAAACATCAAAATATACCTGCTTTAAAACTAGCTCTCCTGACTCCGCCTCCTCTACGGACACTACGATTACAGGCTCGCTACAGCCAGGCCTGATACAGCCCATACTATCTACCTTCAGAATAGCAACATTCGTGTTACAATATAATCTTCCGTCTATCCAAGTACTGTCTATAATAGAGCCCGCAATGACTATACCATTATCCGAGGTCGATTGAGCATGGTACACTGCATAATTATAATCCCCGGTACAATCTCGACGATCCTTAATATAAAAATGACGATCCCACTTGATCTCCAAATCCGGAGAAATACGCATAGCCCAAGCAAAATCTCCTGACCCAAAACTTCCGGCCATGTGTGCTATATTACCCTGGCCCGTCAGCACCAAATCTCCATTATCCAGATCCTCTTGCCATAGCGCAAAGAGATTCTCAGGATTCCCTCCAACCAAAGGAACTGTCGTGCCCCATCTGATAACGCTATCTATTTTATTTCCCTCTCTATCCATTTTTATAATGACTATCGGAGCCTTCAACGGCAGCGAGTCAGGGGTGATCTTAATCGTATCCGCATTGGAGGCAGTTATAATGCTACCGTCCGGCACCCAATGTGCCTTCGGACTAAGTATAGGATAATCATTAACAGCAGAGCCTATCATGAGACCCAGTTCTTTGTGTATCAACAATTCGCCATCCGGAGATATTATAAAATACTCGCCATATATATCACTCCAGTCATATGATGTCCCGACACAAATCAACAATTCTCCCGAATCGTTGATATCTATAGAAGGCATACGGGCAATGGGCTTGCTCGTAGGGATATCCACCTCCCAAAGAAGATTGCCCAGCGTGTCTGTTTTCATCAAATGAAAGACCCAGCTATCTCCAAGCAATCTTTCTCCAAGCAAATAAAAACCTCCATCCCGAGAATCCTGCAACATAGAATATGCAAGCTTAGTTCGATCAGGATCCGGATTAAACTCTTTGAACCACAGGCTGTCTCCATTAAGGTCTATTTTGAACAGATAATACTCATGTTCTGTTGCTCTTGCGCTATCTGTTTTTAATAATGGCCAATAATGCCCGAATAGTACATAGCCGTCTTCTACCCTGATGATAGAATTCGCCCCATTGATGCTCTGCTTATAGTATTGCCTCCCATAATATTTTCGCCATACTAAGTTGCCCTCTAAGTCCACATGGGTGATATGCTCATATTTGGTCCCGTTATATAGGGTTATGCTTACTGCTGTATATCCCAGATCGTCTGCAACTACACTATATGCACTCTGATTGCCGGACAAATCATTATAGGCTTTATAAAAATTGGGCAACTGTGCTATAAGCACCTGAGCAAAACCACACAATAGCATAATTAGTATATCTCTGTATCTGATCATGGTATCATGATTTTGCGTATTCCTATTACAATTCCTTCCTGCATCAATTCTAGGAGCCCCAAGGCTTATCTTGACACGATCTGGATAGAAGTGCGTTCTCTAAACATTTAAAAGGTGATTGATTAATTTTTCTCTCCAAGTATAATAATAATTGTTTAGAAACCAAAATAAAATCGCAGTTTTTTGCGGTTAAAACTGTCTCCGAAGGATGCGACTGCTTCGTCGTGCCGCCGCGCAGTGATGGTGTCCCCCTTTGGAGGGGGTTAGGGGGAGGACTCTTTTTGCCTCCTTTGCAGTCAGAATCGGCTCCGAAGGATGGGACTGCTTCGTCGTACCTCCTCGCAGGGACGGTGTCCCCCTTTGGAGGGGGTTAGGGGGAGGACATCAGTAATACTCACCCCCGACCCCTCTCTTAAAAAAAGAGGGGAGCGCTGTCGTTTGGTTTTTGTCCCCCGTTGGAGGTTAGGGGGAGGACAACCCCTCCGGAGATTGCAAATAAATTTGCAAGGCCTTTTGTGTCCCCCTCCGGAGAGTTATCCCAAAATCATTGTTGCTCCAAAGCGGTAGCCTTTGGAAAGAGAATATTGTTTTCGATATGTACATGGATATGCAAGTCTGCTTCAAACTCTTCAAGTTTATGATAAAGAGCTTTGAAGGTATTGCAGGCATGCTCCGGCGGGTTGTAGTCATTGGTCAGGCTTCGGATGCGGCGTAGTATTTCGCCGGCCTCATCATGATCTTGGTGCATCACACTGATGGGGTTGCGGATGGTACCGAAAGCCGGTTTCATATCTCGATCTTCATTAAGAAGTTGTTGGATATAAGGAAACAAGACTTGTTCTTCTTTGAGCAAGTGGTTACTGAGCTCGGGTAGTAATTCGTTGAGTAGTTCATGGACTTTTACTACTTCGGGGTGTCCTGCTCCATGGACGCGTGCGACTTTTGTCGAGTACTGTTGCAAAATAGGTATGCTCTCGAGTACGTATTTGTGGTGCACTTGTACGATGTAGTCAATCAGAAAATCCAAATTCCAAGAATTGAAATCTGTCTTTGGAGTATTCTTGTCCTTTTCTGCTAATAACTCTTGGATCAAGTCCTCTACGGAGATGTCTTTTTTGGAACATACTTCGCGCAAACTGCGACCACCACCACAACAAAAGTCGATGTTATGTTTTTTAAAGACATCGGCTTTGGAGATGTCTTGTGTAACGATTTGGGCTACTGTATTTTCGGGAGATATATCCATACAAAAGAAATGGTTTAGATGATTATTAAGGCACAAATTTAATACAAAAATGATGTTTTATCATCGTGCTCCGGTTCATGTTGCTTAGCAAAAAAATTGATTTTGGACAATGGGGCTTATAAGTAGAGTTGATCCAGGGTTCTATCCAGCCACGAGGAAGAATCGGGAGGCATAGCAAAAGATGAGCTGGATTTTTTGAGATTGCTGATACCGGATAAGATACTTTTCGGGTCTTGTTTTGCGCAGACAAACTGCCCTTTTGATGCCAGGTATTCTGCAAGGTATTCTTGTTCCGGCTGTCCCGGAGTAGGAATTAAGAGCGCCGACTTTTGTAGCCGCACCAAATCCATAATGCTACTATATCCCGAGCGTGTGATGAGCAGATCAGCTCTTCGGATATAGTGCGAGAGTCTCGAACTCGTCAAGTAATTGATGACAGTTAGTTGATCGCTTTGTTGCACAATGGTTTCGGGATCACCGGATATGATGCC
>JAJRUR010000315.1 GCA_024277695.1 Bacteroidota bacterium
CCAAAAACCACATCAAGACATTGATCTTTATGACCGCTTGGATATTTTTCGAGCGAATGATAGTATTATAGGATAAAAAGGATCCTATAATCAATGCGATAAAAAACAGCACTACATTGCGATCACTCGCATCTATATCAAAAGAGAAAAAACCAAAAGTCTCGCCGAAGAGTCTGGAGAAATAGATGTCCAATCGGTCTTGCCAAAAAAACCATACAGCTACTACAAATAGAGGAGATAGATAAGCCAACACCATTTGGAGTTGTTCTCTAGACTTGTAGCGCCTCATCATCCGGATGGCCAACCAGTAGAAACCAATGAAGAGTAAATACGGGCTATATAGCACACTATTGACGGAAGTCCAAATACCACCATTGAACAGATCATTTTTGGTCTGGATCACCTTGTGTGTTTTGAATAGGGCATCCAAAGAAAAAAGTGCGACACCATTGACGAGTAATAGCACGTGCAGAAGACCGTTGGCCGGAGTAAAGGAGAGGATCAGGATATAGAAAACACCGGGAAATAGATTGATCTCTTGCATGATGCGATTGCGGATGACGAGCCGATTGATGTAAGCTGCTTCGATAAAGATAAGAAATATCGTCAGCAGGTGGTCTAGCCAAATGTATCCACTCGTCAGATAGCTCTTTTCAAATAACACCGAGGGTATCTCATCTGCTCGGACGCTATAGATCATACTCGGAATATGCAAGATCGTAGCATATACGAGCATCAACAAGCTGTTGGACATGTAATTTTTTCTAAAAAAAGACAGCATTCGAATAGATTGATACACCAAATTTACAAGCTTCCCATTCATTTAACGATTTATAAACCAATATTTTGGTATTTAGCACTAAATTGCCATCTTAATATCGGAAACCTTCATATGCAAAGAAAGCAGATAGACCGTTTGAAAGCCCCCATCTCCGAAGAACTCATAGAGTTTGAGAAGCGATTTAGGCAGAGCTTGCGTACCAAAGTGCCTTTACTTGATAGGATCACGCACTATATCGTCAAGCGAAAAGGAAAGCAAATCAGACCGATGTTTGTATTTTTGGTCACCAAAATCTTTGGTGAGATTACGGATAGCAGTTATACGGCTGCTTCTATGATTGAGTTACTGCATACTGCTACACTGGTGCATGATGATGTTGTGGACGACTCTGATATGCGGCGGGGGTTCTTTTCGATCAATGCGCTGTGGAAAAACAAAATAGCAGTCTTGGTAGGTGATTATTTGCTCTCCCAAGGGCTATTGCTCGCTGTAGAACGCAATGAGTTTGAGTTGCTGCGCATATTGTCTCGCGCGGTAAAGGATATGAGTGAAGGAGAATTGCTCCAGATAGAGAAGGCGCGAAAGATGGATATAGATGAAGATATCTATTTTGACATCATACGCCAAAAGACAGCATCACTGATAGCCGCTGCATGTGCATCCGGAAGAGCTGCCGGCACTACGGATGCGGCAGAAATCGAAAAGATGCGATTATTTGGCGAAAAGGTGGGTATAGCTTTTCAGATTAAGGATGACCTATTTGACTATGGAGAGCAGGATATTGGGAAGCCTCTCGGTATAGACATCAAAGAAAAAAAAATGACCCTACCTCTCATCTATACGCTGAATCACTCGAGTCCAAAAGAAAAAAGATGGATCATCAACACAGTCAAGCGGTACAACAATGATAAGAAGCGCGTAAAGGCTTTGATAGACTTCGTAAAGCAGCGAGAGGGCTTGGTCTATGCACAATCCGTAATGCTTCGCTATCGCGACGAAGCACTCCAAATCCTTGAAGATGTACCGGAATCCCCTGCCAAAGTAGCACTGATCCGCTTGGTACATTTTGTGATGGACAGAAAAAAATGATCAAGTCAAGCTTAAAAAAACCGTACATTATCTACACTGTCCCCCTTGGAGCAAAAAGCCCTCACCATCCTTTGACATGACGGTCATGTCAAAGGTTTTGGCGAGTACTCTTAGTGTTTTTTGAAGCTCGGGTACTAAAAGAGGAGATGTAAATGGACATCCGGCTAATGCCTTATTTTCCATAGTAATCTCCGTACTGAAGTGCTCTGAAAGTGTGTTCAAAACTTCAGAGAGAGGAGTGTTCTCAAAGTGTAATTTTCCTGTATGCCAGGCCAGTTCGTTGAGGTAGTTTGATTTTTCTACGGATATTTGACGGGCATCGACACGATAATTGGCTTTTTGATAGGCTTGGAGTTGGACTTCTTTGCCGGATCGCTTGGATTGGAGCGCAACCCGTCCTGTAGCGACTGTAACTGCCGTATGGTCTAGGTCAGTATCTACCTCAAAACTGGTACCTAAGACCCTTACTTGAGCATTGGGAGTTTCTATAATAAAGGGCTTGCTATCTTTTTGGATATCAAAAAAAGCTCTCCCCGTAAGTTTGACCTTACGGCGTTTTGAACTAAAATGTTCCGGAAATTGTATGCGACTGCCTTTGGTGAGCCAAAGTTTTGATCCATCTTCCAGTTCGATGGATGTATTATTTTGGTCGGCTATCAAAGTATTGTAGGCTGTGTTTTGGGTATTGTACCAAAAAAATGCAAGACCGAAGAGCAGGACAGCAACTGCAGCAACCTTCCAAACCATATGATACAAGCTGTGTCTCGTGCTTTTTGGCCTAGTAGTACGGGTCTGCGGGGTATCGATATTTTGAGCGATTTTGGACCAAGCTTGCTCCATGTCAGGAACCACCGAAGGCTCATAGGCTTCGGACAATTCCCAGATTTTTCGGATTTGGTCTATTTCCGACGGACTGGGTTGGAGGAGCTCAAAACGTTGCTGCTCCGAAGCGCTAAGGCTTCCGGTCAACCATTTTTGGATCAATATTTCTTTTTCTGTACCGTTCATAAGTCATTTCAAATCGGGCGGCTAAGATAAGGACACCAAACGAAGTGTTATACCCTAATTTTAGTTTTGCTATTTTGCGACATTTGTTATGCTTTATTTTTATTCAAAATACTTGATTTTAGTAATAGGAGCGCTTTGGACATCTGATATTCTACTGCCTTGAGTGGAATATCCAGCCTTTCGGCGATCTCTTTGTAGCTCATTTGTTCGAACCGACTCATACCGAAGATGATGCGTGCCTTTGGTGGTAGCTGCTCAATGGCTGCAAATACCTGTTGTTGAAATTCTGAAGATTCCAACGCTCTTTGGGCATCCTCTTCTTTTAGATCAAAATGAAATTCTTGGATTTCCACGTACTTTGCCTTATTGGATCGGAGATGATTAAATAGCCTATTGCGCGCCGAGACATTCAAAAAATTGATCAAAGAACTGTGTATTTCCAGACGATCGCGTTTTTTCCATAAGTTGATAAATACTTCTTGGGCGATATCTTCTGCCAAATGCAGATCGGGTACTAGTCTGTAGAGGCGCATAGTGATAGCTCTGTAGTACAGATCAAAGAGCTGCTTTAGGGCTGCTTGGTCTCCTGTTTTAAGTCGTCTGATGATCTCCTTGTCTTCAGCCATCGTTTGTTTTGGTCGTTATGTTACAACTCTTTCTAGTGTCGCTTTATTGCAAAGTTAAGTATTTGAGACTTTCGTCAAAATGAGAAGAGAAAAAATAAAGTGCTTATCCCTAGGCAAAGTTACCCATCCAATACAAAGAATCTGATGGACATGGGCGTATCAAAGATGCTATACAGTTTGGGACCGATGCATGCCAATGCCTGGGTACTGACCTGCAAGACCCAGAATGCCCTTGGAGATGCAAGAGCATCCTTCATCGTGTATCAAATAGCATGCCGTCTTATTTTGAGACGGCATCCTACTTTTCTGATGAGAAAAAAGACCGCTTCGGAGCTAAATGAGTTCCTTCAGACGGGCTAAGGGCATTTTCATAGCTCTCCTCCAGATCATATTCCTTATCTCAAAAAGCATACAATACCGAGCGGGTTTCTTCAGCTCAATAGCTAACCGTATATTAACCGTTAATA
>JAJRUR010000316.1 GCA_024277695.1 Bacteroidota bacterium
CGATGCAGTATTTGGTTCTTCTGTAGCCTATCTGATACCGATAGTAGCTTTGGCCTTCGGGATTTGGGATGGTGAACTTATCAATCTGGGCGTATTGACAGGGATGGCACTCATCATCGCAGGTGTCTATCTGAGTAAAAGGTAAGTATATCAATAATTAAGTATTTCCTACTGCTAAAACAAATAAATAACTCAAGTTTCGGTAATTAAAATCAATGGATTGAGGTAAAATAAATCAACTTTCCTAAAAAATAGCTTATGGATTACAATGAAATATATTCATTAGAATGAATGCCCGGACAGTTATCAGATATGTCTTAAATTAAATGAATTGGTTCGGAATTCTTTTAGACGCTTAGTCCAAAGAAATGTAACAGTAGTATTGACCCATTGGGCAAAATAATGATATCCTATCAAAAAACTTATTTTCTATAGCTTGTAAAATAATTACAAAAACCTTTCATCAAACTATCGATAACTTTTATAACTATTTGGAGACTATTTTTCTACTTGAACCGGTTTGACCTGATAGCCCTTCTTTTTTAGTAGTGTAAGAACACCCTCTTCTCCGGCCAAATGTCCTGCCCCAACAGCAAAAAAAGTCTTTTGCTGTTTCATCTCCTTTTCCATCAACGGAATCCAGTTTTTGTTTCGATCGCGGAGCAATAAATCCTCATACCCACCCATACCACTCTCCTCTTCGTATATGAGGCGCACCATACCTTCAATATCTTGAGAAGTGTATAGCTGCAATGTTTTTTCTAACATGTCCGAATCTCCTGACTCAGACTTAATCGCATCGAGTAACATCTCTGCTTGTACTTTGTACGGGATACTATCAAATATGCCCATCTGGTACCGAAGCGTCTCCAGGCCACCGACTAGCTTATTGGCAGTTATCGCCTTTTGAAAAAAATCGCTTTCATAAGAAACCATTTCTCCACTCTGCATATCCGAAGGATCAAAATCCATCGTTGCAAACATCGACAAAAACATCGGCTTGATCCTATCCAACATCATCATCGGCAATCCCATATCTTCAAAATGATTTACTACCTTCCCATAGTCCTCATCACTGAGTAGATCTCTGAGCGTCTTGCCATCGGTCATAAAAGCTCCCATCACCAAGTCCATCATCGCTGACATATCCGACATCTCATTCATATCCATCTCAAATACTATTTTCGCTGATGATCGAAATGCTGCATCAACGCCTTCCGGCAAAAAAAACCGATCCTTCGGAATGATATGCATCGTCCCAAATACATACGAAGGCTCAGAAAGATCCTTGCCCGATATCTCCCAAGCCAAATGATGGCCCCAAGGACTATAAGTAGCAGGCGTTGGACTTTTAGTATTTTGCAGTTCCGATTGGAGCTTCGAAGATTTACAACTCAAAAAGCTCAGGGCTAATATCGAGAGCGCTACAAGGTAAAATGTATATTTTTTAGTCATCATAAGATAATGAATAGATTAAACTGAAATAGCTGATAATTTGTTCCGAAGTGCATATAATAAAATACCGCCGGCGACAGAAACATTGAGTGAGTCTGTTTTGCCAACTTGAGGTATACTTATTTTATGGTCCGCAATACGAGACAAGTGAGGCCTCACCCCTCGATCTTCCGAACCTAAAATGAGGGCGATACGCTGATTCGGACGAATGTCCAAATCGCACACAAGTGCTTGACCCAACTCTGCCGACAGTATCAAAAAATCACGCATTTGCAAGGTTTCTATTGCTACGGCAAGACTCGCTACCTTTGTGATCTTGATCCGTAAGATAGCCCCTGCAGAAGACTTGACCGCATCTTGATTGATCAGTGCGCTTTGTTGTTTGGGAAGCAGCAGATGTCGAACTCCAAATACTTCTGCGCTCCGACACAAGGCCCCTAGATTTCTCACATCCGTAATTTGATCAGCTATAAGCACCATCGAACACTTATCCGAATCCAAATCCACTAACCATTCTTCCCAGCGCATCGATGTAGAGATAGCTGACTGACCGATAATGCCTTGATGTGCAGAGCGTGTCATCCTATCCAACTTGGCTTTGGGCACTATCTGCAACGGAATATCATATTCTTTACAATATGCTCGCACCGCTATCTCCAATTCTCCGGTCAGTCCTCGTTGGAGCCAAATCTTCTCAAAAGAATGTTCTCTGCTCAAGGCTTCTGTCATTGGCTTTCGCCCAATAATTTTATCATCTAACCGACTTTTGTCTCTTTTCATACGTAATAGTAATAGTATTGTACACAAAATTGTTAATAAAATACCTCAATACTTAAATTTTTTAGTATTTATGCAACGATTTCTTTAGCTTACAGCCTAGAATATATCACTCTATACTTAACTATAATTACTCAAACCTAATCAATGATGAAAAGAAACATTACACTTATTTTTAGCTTCTTAGCGCTAAGTTTGACCATAGCTGCTCAAGATAATGTCCATCTGGGACTGATAAAAACACATCTTCAAACCACAGCACACGAAAAGGGACTCTCCAAACAGGATGTAGCTGACTTTAGGATTACGGATGTAGTCCCAATGAAGGATATCGACGCAGTGCAAGTCTATGTCCAACAACAACTGAACGGTATCCCGATACATGGTGCAGTCAATAGCCTCACCATAAAAGATAACAAAGTTTATCAAGCTGGTGAAGCTTTTTACCCCAATATCACATCTGCATATAGTGCGCCCTCTTCCACAATCTCTGCCAAACGTGCCATCGACTATGCAGCAGCCGAACTCGGCGTATCTTTAGAACAAGGATTTAGACCTACTAGTGCAAAAAGCATAGAAGACCAGATACTTGTATTTGAAAGTCCCGATATGATAACCGGAAATATTCGGGTACAGAAAGAATATATTTACCGTAAAGGCAATCTCATCCTCGTCTGGGGGGTAGAGTTATTTCCCAAAGGACAAAGTGATACTTGGACAGCATTTATAGATCAAAGTTCCGGACAGCTTATAGCCAAAGAAAATTATACTACCTATTGTAGCTTACCGGATCACGGTGCATATCTCTCTGTACAGTCAACCAATCATACACATCACAAGAAACAAACACTTGCCAAAGACAATAAAACAACTGCAGTCGCAACCGGTGATGGCACATACAATGTGTTTGCACTCCCCATTGAGAGTCCGAATTTTGGCGAACGCACATTAGAAGTAGCTCCCCACGATATGACGGCTTCACCATTTGGATGGCATGACACAGACGGCGTAGAAGGTCCTGAGTTTACTACCACTAGAGGTAACAATGTCTTAGCCGGCTTGGATAGAGATGGAACTGACACTCCTGACAAGGCACTCCCAAGCGGAGGCACCGACTTAGTTTTTGACTTTGATTTTGATATCGATGCAGAACCTCCGGTCAACGAAGATGCTGCTATCGTCAACCTTTTTTATGTCAATAATATGTTCCACGATTTTGCGTATCGATACGGTTTTGATGAAAATATCAACTTTCAGAGCAAAAACTATACAGGAGTAGGAAGAGACGGGGATGAGGTCAATGCCTTTGTTCAATCCAATGCGGATGGAGGATCCATCAACAATGCTAACTTTTCAGCTCCTGCGGATGGTATATCCGGTACTATGCGAATGTTCGAGGGAGAAAACAACGCCGGAAGTTCGTTTAGAATTGACGACCCAATAGCC
>JAJRUR010000317.1 GCA_024277695.1 Bacteroidota bacterium
ATATGCCAAATCCGGAAGCATGTCCGGAGTAATCTGCTATACAGGATATGTGTTTGAGCAAAACAAACCAAGCTATAGTTTTGCACTTCTTTTTAACGATTTTGATATGTCCAATCAAAAAATGCGCAAACTGGTAGAACAATTTTTTGAGGATCTACTCAAAGAACTCCATTAAATAAGATCCATTTAAATATCTATTTGTAAATTGGGCTCTGAAAAAATGAAAACAACTAATTTCTACTGGACTGTTGGCGTATTATTCATGATCATTTCTTGTGCAGAAATATCATCCACCAAAACTGATCAACAGGAGGTCAAAGACAGTTCGGTATATACAAAAGAGCATCCTGAGAGCTTAACCCAAAGCTATCAAGATGACCGCGCTATCTGGCAAAAACCGGAGTTAGTCCTCCATAAATTAGGCGATCTCCATGACAAAGTACTGGCTGATATCGGGGCCGGCACCGGGTATTTTTCTTTCAGAATATTACCAAAAACCAAAAAAGTCATCGCTGTAGATATCGATCCAAAAGCAATCGAATATCTAGACTCCATCTCCCTTGCACTCCCTGAACAGTACAAATCGCGGCTCGAGACCCGACTGGCACAGCCCGATGATCCCGGACTAGAAAATAATGAAATCGACGTCGCTCTCCTCGTCAACACTTACCTGTATATCGATCATCGTGTACAATATTTCAAAAAACTAAAATCTAAACTCAAAGATCAAGGTGAAGTTCTCATCATCGATTATAAAATGAAAAAAATACCTATCGGGCCTGCTGCCGAACAGAGAGTCCCCCTCCATCAAGTAGAAAAAGAAATGCTCAAAGCCGGATACGATATCTTAGAATCTGATGATCAGTCCTTATCCTATCAATACATCCTACGTGCCAAAAAACTCTAAACTGCCTTACAAATTCTTCTCAGCACAAAAACGATTTAATCCATTGAATTTTCGTTATTTTTGACCCGTTTTATGAAAAATAAAATTTGATAACTCGATTACTATATCATGTAGGGAGGTACTGGATGCTGATGGTCCAAGTATTTTCAGTACCCGAAAACCGCCGTATGTACTGGAGGGAGACGATCCGACAGATGTATGATATCGGTATCGGATCTTTGATCATCGTGTGTCTCATAGCTGTTTTTATCGGGGCTGTAACTGCCATTCAGTTCGCATACCAACTGGACGGAACCCTTGTGCCGGACTATTACATTGGATATATTGTGAGGGATATGACCATTATCGAATTGGCACCAATGCTGACCTGTCTGGTTTTGGCAGGAAAAGTTGGATCCAATATGGCATCTGAAATAGGTGGTATGCGTCAGAAAGAACATATCGACGCAATGGAAATCATGGGTGTCAATACAGCGTCTTATCTCATCATGCCCAAAATCATCGCTGCTCTTTTCGTCATCCCTATTCTAGTCATCATCTCTGCATTTGTCAGCATACTAGGTGGATTTGTAGCAAGTGTCCCTACAGGAGTACTCAGCGTAAATGAATATGTCTTGGGTTTGAGATCCTTCTACGTACCCTATAACATCATTATTATGCTCGTCAAAGCAGTAACTTTTGCCTTTATACTCACCTCAGTATCTTGCTATCAAGGATATTATGTCAGGGGAGGAAGTATAGAGCTGGGCAAAGCTTCTACCCAAGCTGTAGTCTATAGTGATATCCTGATTCTTTTAGCAGATTTGATCCTAGTAACTGTAATGACCACATAGATGATAAAAGCAGTCAATATACATAAGTCATTTGGAGATTCCAAAGTACTCAAAGGAATCGATATGGTATTCGAAAAAGGAAAAACCAATCTAATTATCGGCAAGTCCGGTGCTGGGAAAACAGTTTTGCTGAAAATTTTGGTCGGACTCTTTGATCCTACGCAGGGAGAAGTTTGGTATGATGATATCAATTTTTTTAAACTAAATAAAATAGATCGTCGTGCACTACGTATGAAAATGGGTATGCTCTTTCAGGGAGGTGCTCTCTTTGATTCGATGACTGTCGAAGAAAATATACGCTTCCCCCTCGATATGTTTTCCAACATGACTGCCAAAGAAAAATCTATCCGCGTAAATAGCTGCCTAGAACGTGTCAACCTCGAGGGTGTCAACAAAAAATATCCCTCCGAGACAAGTGGCGGTATGCAGAAGCGTATAGGTATAGCTCGAGCAATTGTCTTTCATCCCAAATACCTATTCTGCGACGAACCGAATTCCGGACTAGACCCAAAAACTTCAATACTTATCGATGAACTGATCTCTGACATCACGCAAGAAAATAATATCACTACAGTCATCAATACCCATGACATGAATTCCGTGATGGAAATTGGAGATAAAATAGCTCTACTCCATCAAGGTGACTTGGCTTGGGTAGGAAATAAAAGTGAAGTACTCGATACGGAAAATGATCTACTGTTTGACTTTATTTTCGCTTCTCCATTCTTAAAAAAATTAAGAGATCAAGCCATAAAATCATAAAGGGTTTACAGTTCCAATAATTAAGAGTCCGTTGCACTCTCGCATGCACCTTTCAAAGGGTTGTCCTCCACCTAGCCACCTCCAAAGGGGGACAAAAACCCAACGACTGCGCTCCCCTCTTTTTTTAAGAGAGGGGTCGGGGTGAGTTATATATAAAGGCAATTTCTTCATCCTTCATCCCCATTATAATCCATTTCGATATGCGGGATACCGTCTTCCAAATAGGCTTTTCCAGTTGCCACAAATCCCATTTCATTATAGAATCTATTCAGATAAGTCTGTGCAGATATGCGCACAGGTATCCTACCAAAGTGGTCAAAGAGCACTTCTATCGAGTATTGCATAAGCACTTTGCCCCATCCGCCTCCACGAAAAGCATGAGCCACTACCACTCTGCCTATAGAAGCATGCTTGGGGTAAGATATCCCGATAGGTATTATGCGCGTATGCCCGGCGATTTGACCCGTATGGTACATCATTACATGCAGGGCATGCTGATCTTTGTCGTCCATATCCTGATAGACACATTCTTGTTCTACCACAAATATTTCGGATCGCAACTGAAGGATCTTATACAGTTCTATCACCGACAGTTCTTCAAAAGTTACTGCCCTAAATGTTGGATTATCCACCTCGCTGTTCATTGATACGTTTACGGATAAACTGATATGTTCCTTTGATACCTACATCCGTACTTTGATCTTGATCTGTCAATTGATCAAAACCAATACATTCAAGGTCTCGTGTATAAAGGATATGGTCCATCGGAGCACTATTGACCCAAAAAGTCCCCTTAAGAGAAGTCGGCAAAGAACCCCGGCGAGAGTCTTTGAGCGATGCTTGATACTTAAAGTCCAGTAATTCTTTTGCCCATGGAGGCACATTTAATTCACCGAGAATTATCACCGGATGCTTTATTTTATTCACTCTGCGCGCCAATACCCCCAATTGAGTATTCATCCTTTCGTAAGAATATCTATCCAACGGAGGAAGAGTATATGTACTGATCAAGCTGAGCTCATGATGGTCTAACTCTAGGTCAACCCGTAGATGGGGTATATCTTCGTAAAAAATCGTATCCGCATGAAGCAGCGGAAGTTTAGAAAAAATATACTGACCGTATGGGTCTATTCTTATTACCTTAGCTTGATACGGGTACTGCTTTTGCAATCCCGTGTCTAGAACTCCGGCCCAGTCCGGAGTGACTTCTTGGATCGAAACCACATCTGCATCTGTCCACCGTATCCGACGGATTGCCTTTCCAAAATCAAAACCAAAATCAGATATTGCAAAATGCGCAATACTCAACTCGGGTTCTTGATTTTTACTATCAAATCGCAAACTTGCATTCGTAGTCTCCATAAGATATACACAGAGGACACCCGTAGCAACCAAGGCAGTAAACATAAGACGCTTGAGATCAAAAATAAAAAAGAACATACCCAGTGCCAGCATACCAAACATAATCTGTATCGCATATCGGGATCCGAACTTGACTAGCAAAATATCCGGCTCCAACACTACGCCCAACACTCCCAAAACAATCATCGCAATCGTTAGAGTACGTACTATACTATTTCTAAAAATTCTTTCTACCATCCCAAGTTCTATATATTTTAATTCAGCACGGAAGCCAATACAACGGATTTTGTATATATTTTGTGATTTCCATCCGTATCAAAATACTCAATATTGATCACATAAGCCCCGGTACGTGATTTTCGACCTTGGGCATCTGTTCCATCCCATCGCACCAGTTGATCCGTCCCCAATAAGCGATTATTGACCAATTCGCGGACGAAGTTTCCTCGAGCATCAAAAATCTTTATACGGCCTATAACACCCCGAGATTCGGGCCTTATCCTGATCAAAAGATAGTCATCCACACCATCCGCATCCGGCGAAAATGTCAGAGGGCTCAATACCACTTCCTCTATGCTAGAGCTGAGCATGATCTCTTGAGAATTAGGCATACCTGGAGTCCCATACCCCACTGTCCCGGCAGCAGAAGACCAAGTCGTGGCCTCTACCGATGGTAGCTCAATACTGATGCGCTCTAAAGAGACACCTTTTACCTCTGAAAGTAGCGGATGATGCCAGTCTTCTGAATAATTAAATGAGTCCAGCACTACATCTGTCAAACCCGACCGACGCCATACCAAAGTAACATTGCCCGTATCGGCATTGAATCGAGGAAGCTCATTCTCGACAAGACGACCATACTCTGTAGCAGGATAATGATCCAATATGATAGCAGTATCTTTGGCTACAGCCAAAATCTCTCCGGGAAATAGAATACGATCCGAATCGATCCGCTTCGATATGGATGATCCACCTAAAAGGTTTTCGATATAGAGCGCATTCAACGCGATGTACTTCTCGGACACATTGATCAATTCTACAAAATCTACTCCACCAACAAGTGGATTAAACAAAATTTCATTGACCAAAATATCGCCCTCCACAGGGATCTCAGGTATCAGTATCCATAGCTCATAGGACGCTTCAGAAAGATTGCCCAATATGTCTTTGACACGCGTAGTTAACCATTGTGTAACTCCGTTCTCCAATTCGTCTTCGAATATAAGTCTATAGCTACTCCGACGTAAATCTACGAGCTCCACTGCTATAGGAGTGATGCCTCCAATAGAATAATTTTGAGGATCCAAAGCAGAAGATTCTTCCAGACTTTCGTCAAACTGCACTATCAGCTCACGAGATGAGGGTACAGTTACCGAAACGATTTGCGGACCGGTTTGGTCAGATGTATAGCTTTGTGCCAATATATTATCAAATATAAAAGCTTCAGTATTGGATTTTGTGTATGCACAATGGATATAAAAATATCCTATGGTATCCAACTTCAGTTCATCATCAAATACCTCAAATTCTTTGAACTGTGTACCCGTAAAATCTCTATCTGTATAGACTCCCCAAGTACCACCTTCGTCCCGTACGATACGCAATCTGAGTCTGACCGGCTTGTCAGCCAAAAGTCCGTTACCCCCACGACCCATTAAAAAGGCAGCACTACCGTCAAAAGCATACAATTCTACGGTATCGTCACTACCGTTTTCACCAATTTGAATATAATATCCGCGCGCCTTGGACAAGTCAAGATCATCCATGTAGAGCACAACTTTGAGATTATTATTATTGCTCGGGGCAAAATCCATCCATATATCCATACTCCACTCTAGTCCTCCTCCAACAGGCATATAGCTCGTCAAAAGAATGGAAGATCCTGCATCCGCTGCGGCGAGTTGCAATCTACCCATTTCGTTGATCCTGTAGTCTTCCAAATCACCTACCCATTTAGGATTGGTTGTAAGCTCTCCATCCGAAAAATCATCAAACAACTGCCCGTACACATCCGAAATACCCAAAGTCATCAAAAGGAGTACCAAAGAAGTTATTACCTTGCAGAAGATATATTTCACTTTCTATATGCTTTTTTTTTATCCAATAATTTTGAATCCATGTTTCCGCCTTTCGGCAAATCTAAAATCTAGCTGTCAACTAAGGGGTTTGGACGGTCGATTATGCCAAAAAATCAGCTCCGCAAGCCCTTCAATGCTATAATATTCCGAAAGATAAGAGAATGATTCGATTTTGAGGCAAATACTATCACAAAAATGAAGTCTTTGTTCGTCGATCTCACACTTTATATACCTAAATTCTCAAAACACTAAGACAGCTAATGTCCCCTAGAATAGTCAAAATTCCGTAGAGAGTAAAGTTATATATAACTATTATTTAGGACTATATATATTAAATAATATTATAATCTTTCTGATATTTTAAATATCTTATATATACAACTCTCCTCTGATTCCTAAGCCCAAAAAGCTGAATACCTACCAGTCCAAAATAACTCTTTTATCATTAGATACCGGTGGCATTAGCTACTCTTCCAAATACACCGAGAGTTTACTCTGTACTATTTGGTGACTAGATTGGGATGGAGCAGGTTGTAGAATTGGTTAGTTCTGGAATAATGATGATTCCGGTACGACGATTACGGCTCTTTCTTCTCCGGTATCCTTCGTGACGAGTATGATATTCACCACGTCCGCAGTAGTAGGTACTAGCTCAGCAGTGAGGATGTCAGTACCTTTAAAGGATTTTTGCTGAATGCCCGATAATTCAATAGCTTGATCCTGAAAACTAATTGTAGGAGTTCTTGACAAAAATAATCGAATGTCTGATAGTTTTTTATAAATTTGAATCCGCTTTATGGTGTACAAAAGTTTTTTTGTCCCTTTGAGCGCGTTGTTGTACTGCTTGGAGTGAAGATTTTTTGAGTTGGCTATGCGATAGTTTGCCTAAAAAGTCCGAAGCAAAAGCTAAGAACTTACAAAAATTTTTTGTAGAAACTTCTGCGAGTAAAAAATATTTGAACTCATGAAAGACAGGATAACCCTTTGGGGAGAATTAAAAGAAAATGGAAAAGCCTTTTTGGCAATCGAATTATTAACATCCGAAAGCAAAGTTAGGATTAGAGCAATACCGGAGTCTGTGCTCACCGAAGATCTGGTACGAAGGCTAGAACAAAACTGGCGAGCAGGTGAAGACATCGAATGGCCTGAAGGCATAGAGACCATAGAACGCAGCTTAAATATTATTGAATCCATGCTACCCGAGCATATATTGGTAAAAAAACCTGATATAATTAAAAACATACAGGCAGAATGGCATTTTCATGTACTATCTGCCAAATTGAGCGAAGTCTATAAACTCGAACTCGAAGAACTCAAAACCAAAATAAACCAAATAGATACTTATAGCAAAGATGTTTGGGACGAATTAAAAGAATTTTGGTCCAAGGTCCAAGGTCAAATTAAAGAAAACAACCTCATGCGGAGGCACGCACGCAATCTGCGAAAAGAAACAGATACACTCTTTAACTCGCTCAAAGAAATGCGCAAAAAACTCCGGGAAGCTTTTGCCCAAAAATCAGCTGAGGCAGTCCAGCAGGTATATCTGTCCTTGCAAAAAATCGAAGAACGTGTCAATAAAGGCGATGCGCTTCGTCCGTTGTTCAATGAACTCAAAGAGATACAAAACGGACTCAAAAAATTGAGTTTGACACGCCAAGACCGAGACAATGTATGGAAACAAATTGATGCCGCCTTTAAAGTAGTCAAAGAAAAACAAGGCATCGGCCAAGAAGGTAAGAAAGGAGGAGAATCTCGGCTAGAAAAAAGACTCCAAGGGCTCTTGCAGGCAATCCAAAGAGTCGAAAAATCACTGCAAAGAGATAAGTCAGATTTGGCCTTCCAAAACAAACGGATCAATAACACCGAAGGCCAACTGGAAGTCCAATTGCGCGAAGCAAAAAAAATAATGATCAATCAGCGCATCGATTCTAAAGAAAAAAAATTGGCAGAGCTCCACGAAGTGCGCCAAGAGCTAGAGGCTAAACTCAAAAAAGAAAAAGCCCGCCAAGAAAAATTAAAGAAAAAACTAGCCATTGAAGCGACAAAAAAATCCCTACACCAACAGCATCAAGAAAAAATTCGCGCTGCCGAAAAAGAAAGAGCTTCTGATACCAAAATCCTAGAGGCAGCAAAAAAAATAGCAGAATCCAAGCAAGCAAAAAAAATATTGCACACCGCCGAAAATATTGCGGACGAAATCGAAGAATTATTTGATGATACAGTCGCTACGATTAAGTCTGTAACCGCCTTAATTAGTGATCGCTTAGATACTTTTATGACGACTACAGAAGAAGAGTAAGCTTTGAAGTGGTTGATCCTTTTATTATTAAGCCTGATCTGGGGAAGCTCTTTTATTTTGATCAAAAAGAGCCTTATCGCCTTTAGTCCATTTCAGGTCGGCATGATCCGTATCAGTATTTCTGCCCTATTTATGCTGCCTTTTCTCTATAAAATGAGAAAAAAGTTATTCAAAAAAAATATTAAACACCTCCTCATAGTAGGAATGACAGGGACAGCTATTCCTTCAGTATTATTTCCTTTGGCACAGCAACATGTCGATAGCTCTACCGCAGGAATGCTCAATTCGCTCACACCACTTTTTACATTTGTGATGGGGGTATTATTTTTTGGTATCCGATACTCCGGCCACCGCCTACTCGGAGTGATATTGGGACTGTGTGGTGCAATATTGTTGATATTGGCCAAAAGCCACTGGTCATTTTTATCTTTTGAATATTATACGATATTTATTCTTGTTGCCACCATATGCTATGCACTGAGTGTCAATACAGTAGGTGCACATCTCCAAAATGTCCACGCCATACTTATCACTTCGTTTTCGCTCTTCATCGTAGGTATACCCGCAGTAGTTGCCTTGCTGAGCACTGACTTTGTTTCGGTAGTACAACATCATCCCGATGCGTGGTTTTCTTTGGGAGCAGTATCCATTTTGGCCATCTTCGGTACTGCACTTTCTTCTATTGTATTCTTTTATCTCGTGCAGAAAACCGATGCAGTATTTGGTTCTTCTGTAGCCTATCTGATACCGATAGTAGCTTTGGCCTTCGGGATTTGGGATGGTGAACTTATCAATCTGGGCGTATTGACAGGGATGGCACTCATCATCGCAGGTGTCTATCTGAGTAAAAG
>JAJRUR010000318.1 GCA_024277695.1 Bacteroidota bacterium
CTTGGAGTTGATCATACCCGAACTATAATCTCGCTCAAACTGGTACCAACTAACCGGCTCTCTTTTGATATCGAGATACAATATACCATCTTTGACCCGTACATTTTTGTCCAGATATACCTGACCCTCTAACCATTCTTCTGTGCTATGCGTCCTGCAAAAAGAACAACTGTCCGATGCATTTGGCCCATAAGGATAGTAACTGTACCACTTTTCTCGATCTAGTGTATCACCATCAAACTCATCCGAAAAAATAAGCTCATAAGGAGCATCACGGCATAGAGTACCCCCCGAGTATTTGACTCCTTGAGCTAGGGCATCTTGTTTTTGGCCCCAAGCCGATACACTATAATAACCAAACAATGATATGATAAGAATTTGCTTCAGATACCTCATACTCTTTATGTAGATGTGTAGTGATATGTATAGAGAGCTATCCAGTCCTCTACTGACACGCGCCGGATGAGCTCCGCTATCAAGGCATATGGTATTTGGTCCGGTTTCTTGAAGCGCACACAACTCTTGCCCATATCGAGTCTGTACTTGCTGTGTTTGGGATATTCTTTTACAAACCAGTCATGGAGCTTGGGATCAGCATAGATCCCCATATGGTATAGTGCTATAAAATTTTTTTGGGATGCAATATGACAAAAAGGAAGAGGAAGCTTGGGATTACAATGATAGCCCTTTGGGTAGATCGCATGAGGCACTACGTAACCGATCATATCGTAGCTGATGCACTCTTCAAATCCTTGTGGTATATTCTCTAGCAGGGTTCTACGCAAGGTATGCATGGATATTTGACGCTCTTGCGGAACATTTTGGAGATATTCCTCTACATTTTGACACTGTATTTTCATGACATATCTTATTTAGCTTCCTTGTAAGGTGGTATCCGATCAAATGCAATATATACCAAACTCACACTAATAGCGAATATCGCAGCTAGTAAAGACAATAAAATCGTAATATATATATCTTCTGAAAAACTCAATCTAATCAATATAGTCGAAATAGCTAAGGCAGAAGTCCTAAAAACAATCTGATAACGTGCCCCATACCAAAGTGTAACCATAATGAGCAGAATGTCAAAAAATATCATAATAGTAAACATATCTTTAAAAAAGATGTGGCTGAGATTGACGACTTCAAAATCCAATATAAAAAAATGGTACATCACTTTACAAAACTCTACAAGTGCATATATGCCCAAGATCACTATAAGTACAACAGAAATTATTCGTTTGATCCCAACAAATGTTCTCGTCTCCATAGGATCGTCTGAGATAGAGCGATGAGGTTGGATTTTGTAATAATATAAAGTAAGTAGAAATAAACATAATGCTCCAAAGGCCGTTACCGCAATTTCGACTATATTTTTCCAGTCATTTTGTAAGGAAATAAAATGACTATATCTGTCCAAATGCTCAAAAATATACCGTATGATGATTAAGGACATAATTTCAAATTGTTTCCCGACCGAATCCGCTATAGAATACGGTATAGTAAAAATCATAGCGAGCACCTCCCAAGCCAATATAAAACTAAATGAAATATAAAATGCAAAAAAATAACTTTGCATTACTTTAGGTATATGCACACCCGATAAGTAGCCCAGATCAAAAAACAACGTAAACAAGATAGATGCCACAAAACTCACTAACGCAGCTATGACTGCAAATTTGCGCATAGTAACAAGATATCTATAGGCTAGTACTCTTCTGGAGTATTTATGAAGAAGGTCAAACATGCCGAACAGCTACTGATTTTTGTCTTGGATTGAAAATGCTTTTTGGAGATCATTCTATTTAAGCAACTCCCGAATGTCCATTATGCACTACGATTCCTATCCAATATTTTTAATAGGGTAAAGTTACAAAATATTTTTACATAATATGCTCTGATACTCATACGGCTATAGCCAATGTCTAGAAAACTACTAGAAGAGTACAAAGTTTTTGTACATTAGCTCCGTACTCCAATATCCGAACTATGCAGATATTCAATCAAGTGATGCGCAGCTATCTAGCATACAAGCATCACATAGTACGTGATCTGTATACGCATCCTCATCAAAAACAGGCGTATTGGTTTGAGCAGTTGATGCAGTATGGTAGCAAGACTGCCATCGGTAAGAGCTATGGATTGTATCCGGAGATCACACCCGACGCATATCGTCGACAGATACCTTTGCAGGACTACAATGACCTTAAACCTTATATTAGACGGATGATGCTCGGAGAAGAAGACCTTCTATGGCCCGGCAAGATCAACTGGTATAGCAAATCTTCCGGCACTACCGAAGATCGAAGCAAATATATCCCGGTGAGCGCATGGAACCTCAAGAGCAATCACATCAGTGGATTTACGTCTGCACTTTCGATGGTGTATGCCTATTATGGCCCCGAAGCCAATTTGTTTTTGGGCAAATCCATGACCATGGGAGGCAGCATTCAGCCTTGTGACGAATATCCCCAAAGTTTTATCGGTGATATCTCTGCCATTATACTATTTAACATGCCTATGGTCGGAAAATATTTTTATGCCCTCGAAGAAGATACGGCCTTTATAGAAGACTGGGAAGAAAAAATAGAACGTGCAGCAAAAGAACTGCTACAAGAAAAACATGTAACAATGTTTGGAGGTGTTCCGAGTTGGAATATCGTGCTCTTCAGCAGAATGCTCGAGTTGAGCGGAAAACAACATATGTTGGAGATTTGGCCTCAAGCCCGTAGCTACATACATGGAGGAGTGGGTTTTGAACCCTATAGAACACAGTTTGAAGCCTTGTTTCCACGTAGAGATTTTATTTATCAAGAGATCTACAATGCTTCTGAAGGCTTTTTTGCCGCTCAAGATCGTTTTGACCAAAGCGATATGCTCCTAATGCTCCATCACGGAATCTATTTCGAATTTTTACCCCTTGCCGAACTGGACGCACCGGAGCCCCAAAGCCTTTTACTCTCTGAAGTCAAAACGGGAGTCCAATATGCACTGATCATCACCACCAATGCGGGTTTGTGGCGGTACTTGCCGGGTGATGTCATTGAGTTTACTCAATTAGAGCCTTATCGGATCAAAATCACCGGCCGAACCAAGCACTATATCAATGCTTTCGGCGAAGAACTGATGATACATAATGCCGAAGAGGCTATGCGTAGAGCATGTAGAGAACATCATGCCTCTATACGTGACTTTACTGCAGCTCCCTTATTTTTTGAGGGACGATCCAAGGCAGCGCACGAGTGGCTTGTAGAGTTCATCAAAGCTCCTGCTGACATATCGCGCTTTGCTGATTCGCTCGACGCACAGCTCCAATCCCTCAATTCGGATTATGCCGCTAAGAGATATCGAGACCTCGCCCTAGAGCGCCTCCACCTCCGCGTAGTGCCCGCAGATACTTTTATGCAATGGATGAAAAAAAACAATAAATTCGGAGCACAAAATAAAATGCCGCGCTTACATAATACACGTAAATACTTGGATGATATCCTCCTGTGTATCAAAACAGAAGTTTTTTAAGCCCTACGATCCATAAAAAAAAGTATTATTGGACAATTATCGAATCTACAAAGACTGCACTGACTCCAAAAAAACCAAAAGCATCGTCGCTGATATTGCCACGTGGTGTGTAGGAGGCATCATCAAACACACCTGCTTGCCATGAAGACTCCATAAGAATAGAACGATAATACTCTGCAAAATCGTCTTGGAGGCTGTATTTCGTGATGACTATTTTTGATCCGCTAGGAAAAAATACATCTTCGCGCTTCGGACGTAATAGTTCGCTCACATCGATCGTGCTCAAGGTATAGTAATACAAGCGCGCACTTGCATCGCTCGTATCAGACGGATCCGTCCATTCGATATCCACTTGGTACAATGCCTGCTCTTGCGGTGAGTAGATCGGTGGCCCCTCACTGATGTAATATAGTCCTTCCGCATTTTGTCCCAATTGTATATCTATTATGGGGATCACCTGTACCATCGCACTCTCCGCTGTATAAAGCTGTTCTCTCCAGATTACGGATAAGCGATAGGTCTGGCCCATACGCGCAGCAAATGCCGACCGACTATAGTAACTGCCCTCATCGGTCGAGTCGGAGTCAAATAGATATTCTTCCTCGTCATTGGTGACCCGTACTTGCGCATCACGAATCGGTGGGATCGCCCCATTCCGATCAGCAAAGACCTGACTCAGGATGATTTTTTGTTTTTTGTATTCGTCTGTGATAATCGCCTGAACGACTAAGTTGGTCTTTTCTTGTATTTCCAACTCCCATGGTGTCTCTTCTTCACAACCAACCATAATAAAAAATATAAAGAAAAGAAAGATACTTCCTAACAGAGAGATCAACGGCATTTTTTGTACGATTATTCGAGTCATAGTATGTGGAGGTGTTCGGATCTTTTTATTATAGTTCAAACCTGTACGATATAGAAGGCAAAAAACGAATCAAGTCGGTTTGGACAGTGATGAGTTGTTGATTGGACAATATATTGGACCGGATCACTGGAGTACCATCTTCTGATATGGATTTATTAAAATTTACATCAATGACATTTTTGTGCGCAAGGACATTGTACACAGAAATACTGAGACTGTGTTTGTAAGAATTATTGGGATTTTTATTTAATACAAAACGCAGGGCGATGTCGAGGCGTTTATAATCGGGCAATCGGTCATTGTTTTTTTGCCCAAAGACAGGGATGACTTGACCATTAAAAGAATAAAAACTCGTCGGAGAAGAAAAAGCAGAACCCGTATATACTGTCCAGTAGGTAGAGAGCTTGATTCTTTTGGTCCATGAATAGTCGAGCAACAAAGAGAGTTCGTGGGGTCTGTCCTGAAAAGCGGGATATGCCTCACCTCGGTTGACTTGAGGAGTTTGTCGGATAGCTCTGGAGTAATTATAAGAAATCCATCCACTGAGCCTGCCCGCATTTTTTTTACATAATATTTCCAGGCCATATGCCTCGAGGGATCCGTAGAGCAGCTCTCCTTCTATAAGAGGATTGAGTAGTAGTTTGGGATGTGGTCGATAGTCGATTTGATGGGTCATTTTTTTGTAATACAGTGCTGTAGATAGAGACCAAAGTCTGTCGGATGTCTTGTAGCTATGACCTAAAGAGAATTGTATAGCGCGTTGTGGTTGGATATTTGGGCTCGCAGGCAGCCAGACTTCGAAGGAAGAAAATGGAGAAGTAGAGTTGGATATAAGCTGTATAAATTGGTGATAAACTCCGGCACTAAACTTCCACAAACTATTATCGGAGGAACTATAGCTGATGCTAAAGCGAGGATCAGCTCGAGCATATGTGTGATACGCACCCCGGCGCGCTGTCATGGTATCGGTAGGCTGACCATCTGCACTAAAGCGATAATAGCTCGCCGGTGCCAGATTAGTCCAGCTAGATGCTCTGATGCCCAACCGGAGTCTCCACTTGGGATCAAAATCATATACCGACTGTAGGTAGAGGACATTTTGGGCTGTTTGGAATAATCCGGATTTCGGAAAAATAGATGCCAAGGGTCCACCGTCATTTAATTTGCCGGGATTAAAAAAGTAGCTTTGTATCTCTATACCGAACCGAGTAGTCCACACAGGACTATGATACCAAGTAAAATCTGACTTTAAGCCCAATTTGCCGATTCCGGACTGCCAGACATCACTTTGGGACGCAAGGCGATATTGGTAATTGCCGGTATAGAGTACCGTATTGGAGAACAGTTTGGGACCATAAATATGGTTCCACCTCAGGGTCATAGCAACATTTTCCCACTGTATGCCTACGCGCTCGTCGGAGAGATCTCCTTGATTATTGAGTTGGTCAGTTCCTGCGATCAAAGTAAAATAGAGGCGATTATTTTTGTTGATTTTGTAATTCCACTTCAAGTGAAAATCATCAAAAAACAAGGATAAGTTGGGTAAGGCAGCCTGATAGATCCATTTAAAATTTGATCTGCGATAAGAAGCAAAAAAAGAGCTTTTTTCTTTGACGATGGGACCTTCTACAGCCAGCTGATAGACCAGTGGATTTAGTCCACCGCTTATACCTAGTGATTTTAGATTGCCGTCTTTAGTCCTTACATCGATGATCGAAGAGAGCCGATCGCCTATATGCGTAGGGATATCGCTTTTGTACACGGTGATGCTGCGCGTAAACTCCGGAACTACCAATGAGTAAAAACCAAACAAATGTGCCGGATTATAGATGGGTGCATCGTCGATCATTATGAGGTTTTGGTCTTTTGCCCCTCCACGTACAAAAAAGAAGGCAGATCCGTCACTATGCGTCTTGATGCCCGGAAAGGCTTGCAAAGAGCGGATGAGCCCCTGCTCACCACCAAATTCCGGCAGCTTTTGGAGTATTTCGGGGCGGACCATCATGCTTTCAGGATCGTGATCTTGCGCTGAGCTTCTACTCTTGTCGATGACCACATCCGGCAGTTCGACCACCATGCTGCTCAGAGCGACATCCACTCTTGTGTCTTGGGACAAATGGACATCTATCAGCACCCTTTGATAGCCCAAATAGGCATACTCTATCCTCTGTACTCCCCTCGGCAGTTCTAGCGCATAATAGCCAAACGCATTGGTCTGTGTACCTATCGTCGTACCTTGCAGCACTACAGCTGCACCTATCAGATTTTCGCCTGTGAGACTGTCCATGACATATCCGCTGACGACAAATTTCGTTTCTTCCGACTGTATGTCTCCCGTATTTTTATCTATGCGATTTAGGATCACTTGATTGCCCATAAGGCTATATCGCAGTTTTAGCTTATGGCTGAGTGTGTCCAATACTTCAGTGATTTTGGCATCCTTTATATGCAAGGTGACGAGCTGATCCGGATCGATCACATCGGGATTATAAGAAAAAAACCAACCACTCTGGTCCGTAATCTTTTTTAAGAGCAGAGATAACTCTTGATGGTGCTCGATAGTCAGACGCTGCACTTCACGCTGACCAAATAGCGAAGATCCCAGCATTAAGAAGAATAAAACAATCGGGAGCTTTTTCATGCAATTTTGGACTTAATGGCAGCGATCTCCCAAAAGTATTATTTTATGATCATTTTTTTTGACTTTTAGGTTCAAAGTTTTGCTGATGATCGCGATCACTTGATCCAAAGACTTTCGATCAAAAGTGGCAGTGATCTTACAGCTCTTGAGTGCGGGATTATCTATGATGATCCGGACTCCATAACTGCGTTGGAGATCAAAAACCACATCGGAGAGCTCTTCTTGCTCAAAATACAGTTGCTTGGTCTGCCAAGCCAGATAGTTTTCGTTTTTGCCTGATCCGCTGACCAGCCTCTTGGTGCTCTTATCATAGATGGCCGTTTCTCCTTTTTTGAGGATCAGGGACTGATTTTGTGCAGTACACCGAACGATCCCTGACTTGACATAGACCTCACTGAGATTTTGGTCCGGTCTGGCATCGATATAAAATGAAGTTCCCAATACCTCTACGCGTATATGTTCGGTCTTGATGACAAAAGGACGTGTAGTATCTCGACGAATGTCAAAAAATGCATCGCCCGAGAGTCGGAGCGTACGCGTGTCCTTTGACGCGCTGTAGCTAATCTCCGTCTGACGGTTGAGCATAATAGCAGAACCGTCCGGCAGCACTTGATCTGCAGGATCCATCCGGCTGACAAACTGAACCTCTTGACGGTCAGCTACAAAAGAATCGATCAGCTGATAACCGAGCAATAATAAAATTACTGCAGCAGCCACACGCATCCAACCCCCTATAGAAAACCTTCGAGATGTAGTCTCTTTTTTGGCTCTATCCATAGGACCGGATATTTGCTGCCAAGCTTTCTCTGTATCAAACTTCTGACCCTTGGCATGTACGCCGGATAAGATCCATGCATTTTTTGTACTGACAAAACGCTCTCGGTTTTCCGGAGCAGCCTTGACCCAGTCTTCCAGTATCTTGATCTCATGATCTTGAGCCTGACCGAATAAATATTTCGAAATCAGTACATCGTAGTCTATTTGTCTGTCTTCTTGCATCACTATCCGTTAGTACACATCACTGAGCATATACCCTATGTCAGAGGAGCACCATAAGGCACAAATCTACTTATTTTTTTATCACTTTTTGGACGAGTAGATATAAGCTCCGCATCCACGAGTCAGTGCTTGGAGAGAGACCTCCCTTATAGTAGCACCTTCCCAAATATATCAGATCTTTTTGCCTAGGATGCCCTATATAAAACATTTCTTTATCTTCGAGCGTTTATACAACTTAATCAATCAAAACCCATTCGCATCATGAAACACAGTTTTTTAGTCTTATCCGCCTTGCTTTTGATTTGGTCATGCTCTTCGACCAAAAATACTACTACGGAGATTATCGAACACAGAAATCTGGATACGCTGGTCATCTCAGCATCCGATCCGATCAGAGTAGAACAAGCAGAAGAAGAAGTAGAAGAAAAACTCCCCAACGAATTGCCGGTGTATCGTGCTACATACCATAGAAATATCGATATCCTACACACCAAACTCGATATCCGCTTTGATTATCAACAAGAGGCCGTCATCGGCAAAGCAGACCTCCGCCTAAAACCCTATTTTTATCCCATTGACCGTTTTGAACTGGATGCCAAAGGATTTGACTTGCACAAAATCAGCCTATCCAATGGCCGACCACTCCAATATGACTACCAAGATGATCGACTCACCATCTATCTCGACCGCACATATACACGCGACCAAACTATCGATCTACATATCGACTATACCGCATTTCCCGGAAAGGGAAAACAAGGAGGATCAGAAGCCATCAGCTCAGACAAAGGACTCTTTTTTATCAATCCTCGCGGCGAAGACCCCGACAAGCCTACACAAATATGGACCCAAGGCGAGACCGAAAGTAACAGCCGATGGTTTCCTACGGTGGACAAACCCATCGAACGATGCACCCAAGAGATCTATGTGACCGTCGATGACAAGTATCAGACCCTATCCAACGGCCTACTTATCTCCTCTAAAAAAAATCCGGACGGCACTCGGACAGACTACTGGAAGATGGATAAACCCCACGCTCCGTACCTCTTTATGCTCGCTGTAGGCGAATATGCCGTAGTCAAAGAAAAATGGCGCGGAAAAGAACTCGCCTATTATGTAGAACCCGAATATAAGGCTTCAGCCAAAAAAATATTTGACCATACACCGGAGATGCTCGACTTCTTCTCCAAAATACTCGGCGTCGAATACCCTTGGCCAAAATACAGCCAGATCGTCGTGCGCGATTATGTCAGTGGCGCTATGGAAAACACTACCGCCGTTATCTTCGGCGAGTTCGTCCAAAAACACGAACGCGAACTCATCGACCGATCCAATGATCGCATCGTAGCCCACGAATTGTTTCACCACTGGTTTGGCGATTTGGTCACCTGCGAAAGTTGGTCCAATCTCACCCTCAATGAGGGATTTGCCAATTATTCAGAATACTTATGGTTCGAGCATAAATATGGCCGCGATGCTGCTGACCATCATCGCATGAATGAACAAAACGGATATATCGGCTCTACAATGCAAGGTGGCATCCACCCTTTGATTTATTTCGGCTATGGCGACAAAGAACAAATGTTCGATGCACATAGCTACAACAAAGGAGGACTCGTACTACATCAACTCAGAAACTATCTGGGCGACGAGGCCTTCTTCGCCGGACTCCAAAAATACCTCAAAGACAATGCCTACTCCGATGTAGAAGCCCACGAACTCCGCCTCGCTATGGAGGATGTCTCAGGTCAAGACCTGAACTGGTTCTTTAACCAATGGTTTTTTGCAGCAGGTCATCCCTCCGTACAGATCAGCAAAAATTACGACGATGAAAGCCGCACATTGACTATCCAAATAGAACAAACACAGCCCGCAGACAATGATCAACCCTATATCTTCCAAGTCCCTATGGCCGTAGATATCTATACCGATGGAAAACCCGTCCGTAGAGAGCACATTACACTCAACCAACGATCACAACAGTGGACTTTTGAGCTCGATCAAAAACCCAAGCTGGTCAATGTAGATGCAGATCGTATCTTTATCGGGACCAAAAACTATAACCAAAGCCCCGAAGAATACGCCTACCAATATCAGCACGCACCGCTTTTCGAAGACCGCAACGAAGCTATACAACAACTGAGCATTTCGGACAGCCCGCTAGCCAGTAAAATACTGACCAAGGCACTGGATGACCCCTTTTGGTCCATTCGTCAAAGTGCACTCAAAGCCATCGATTTGAAGGACGCTTCCACCATCGCCAAAGTCACCAAAATGGCAAAACAAGATCCGCGATCCGATGTCCGTACCGCAGCGATCAACAGCCTTTCCGAAGCCAAAAAAATCGATGTGCCTCTGCTCGAAAAAATCATCGCAACCGACCAAGCATATC
>JAJRUR010000319.1 GCA_024277695.1 Bacteroidota bacterium
CCTATGCCAAATATAGCCTTTTTCTTATTGACTCTGATGTTTTCTACATGTATGCGTACTACCGCGTCAGACAAACATGCTGATAGATCACAGACTACAGTTCCAGATGCATTAGAGATCCAAAGCGGTAGCGAACGTACGGAGCTGTACTTGGATGATCTACAAGGAAAACGTGTGGCATTAGTTGTCAATCAAACTTCACAGATTGGGGATCGCCATTTGGTGGATAGTCTGCTGTCTTTAGGGATAGATATCCAAAGGATTTTTGCTGCGGAACATGGATTTAGAGGAGCTGCAGATGCAGGCGAAAAACTACAGGATGGTATAGATCCAAAAACGGGCTTAGAGCTTTTGTCGCTATATGGAAAAAACCGAAAACCGACAGCTCAGCAGCTTGAGGATATCGATGTGGTAGTTTTTGATATTCAGGATGTAGGAGCTCGATTTTATACTTATCTGAGTACCTTGCATTTGGTCATGGAGGCAGTTGCAGAACAAGGCAAAAAAATCATCGTACTTGATAGACCCAATCCGAACGGATTTTATATAGATGGTCCTGTACTTGATACGGCTTGGCGTTCGTTTGTGGGTATGCATCCTATCCCGATAGTTCATGGAATGACACTTGGAGAACTGGCCGGAATGATCAATGGTGAGGGCTGGCTCAAAGGTTCAGTTCAAGCTGATTTGGATGTCGTAGCTTGTGCTCATTATGATCACAGCATGTCTTATGAGCTTCCGGTCAAGCCCTCGCCAAATCTACCCAATCATCGTGCTGTGCTATTGTATCCGAGTTTGTGCCTGTTTGAAGGTACCATAGTTTCCGTAGGTCGTGGCACGCAAGAGCAGTTTCAGATCTTGGGTCATCCTGATTTTACTTCGGGGACGTATCGCTTTATACCTCGCTCTATGCCGGGAGCAACATATCCTAAACTAGAAGGAAAAGAATGCATAGGAGATCGGTTTACTCATATTGCAGTTGATAGTCTTATTCGGAGGACAGAGATTGATTTGAGTCACTTGATCCGATACTATAATGTACTTAAAGATAAGAATACTTTTTTTCTAAAAAACAATTTTTTTGATAAACTTGCAGGATCCGATATACTTCGCAAGCAAATAATTTCCGGTATGTCCGAAGACCATATCCGCTCAAGTTGGCGAGATGACTTAGCACAATTTAATAAAATAAGAAAAAAATATTTGTTATATGCTGATTTTGATGTTCAAAAATAAACATAATGGCTTAGTGATCATCGACCATAATATATAGTTTGTATTTATATTTCAGATGGAAGCTTTTTAGATATAAGACACACTAATCAAACAATATATCATGTACATTATTGAATACATTGTTTTTCATTCATTTTAAAAATATTATTATCAAATGAATAAATTATTGGATACTATTAAGAATAGGAGATCAACTTTTCCCGGACAATTTGGCGATGGGAAGATAGATCAGGACAGAATCCTACAATTGCTCGAAGCGGCACGTTGGGCACCGACCCACAAAATGACAGAACCCTGGAGGTTCGTAGTATTCGGTCCGGACTCTGTAGCAGAGTTTATCGACGAACTTATTAAGGCATACAATAAAAAATTTAAAGAGTCCGAGCGTAGTCCGATAAAATTAAAAAAACTAGCTAAGCGCAAACAACAAGTATCTCATATTATCGCCATAATTATGCATCGTGATCCGGAAGAGCGACTACCTGAAATCGAAGAAGTCGCTGCAGTCGCTTGTGCTGCCCAAAATATATATTTGATGATGGATGTGCTGGATATCGTTGGATATTGGGGTTCAGGATTTGCATATTCGGAGCATATGCGTCAGTTTTTAAAACTGCAAGATGATGATGTCTGTCTGGGATATTTCTTTTTAGGTTGTAAGGATCATGATGCACCGATACCGGAACGTAAAAGGAAAGATCTCGAAGCGTTTGTAAGCTGGTATGGAGAGAACTAGCGTTCTGCAGGGTCAGTTTTACTACTGATGACCATCTGGAGCAATACAGAATACTTATCTGATTTCTTACATATCTTTGTATGATCTTAATCACAAATATTAGGTTGATGAAAATCCATATTCTTATAATTTTTCTTTTCTTTTCTATCGCAATAGTATCTGCACAGCAAGCATTTGTTCGTCAGGATAATTTAATAGCCGAAATGGATGCATATAGTGGAGTGACAATTGCTATTGCCGATATGAATGGTGACCTATTGGACGATATAGTATTTAATGATGGACGGGATATCTATGTTGCCTACCAAAATATCAATAATCTTTCTTTTACGGTGGATAGTATAGGACAGATTCCGGGAACCGGATGGTCAATAGCTGTTGGTGATCTGGATCGAAATGCTTCAAATGACATTATGGTATGTGACGGAAGTGATGCGCATCTTTTCTTTAATCACAATCAACAGTTTGAATACAGATTTTTAGATTTGCCCTCCGGATATTTTCCTCAAACAAGCCATTTTATAGATTTTGATCAAGATGGATTCTTAGATATATTTATACTGAATGATGTAGGAGCTAATCTATTGCTGCTCAATAGAGATGGAGATTATATTGAGACACCCATTTTGGACGATACAGATGGTGGAACCTATGATGGCTCGGGCAATTACGGTTCTGTTTGGTCGGATATTGATGCTGATGGCGACCTGGATTTATTTATCGCCAAGTGTAGAGCTTTTGCCTCTGATAGTACAGATAAGCGGCGGATCAATCGATTGTATATCCAAGACGAAGGTGGTTTTGTTAATCGTGCAACGGAGTTGGGGGTAGCATCAGGGCGTCAATCTTGGAGTGTAGATATTGGGGATATAAATAATGATGGACTTCAGGATATCTTCATCACGAACCATTACGCACAGAACCAGCTGTATATTCAGCGAGCAGATGGTGTGTTTGATGATGTATCGCATTGGATTAGTGTAGATGATAGCGGTTTTGCGTTTCAATCGCTCATGGTTGATGTCAATAATGATTCTTGGTTGGACATATTAATAGCCGGTACAAAGAATCTTCTATTCATCAATGAGCAAGGTAAGGGCTTTGCTGCTACGGAGATGATGCTAGGTCGCAAGGCATCCACTTCTTTCAATATTGGTGACCTAAATCATGACGGATATCCTGATATTGTGGCAGCTTATCCCAAAGACATTGTAGAAAGAGGGGATTTTAAAAATCTTGTTTGGATAAATGCTTATCCAAAGACGCATCACTATATCAAAATATCGCTCTTAGGTACGATGTCCAATTGGGATGCTGTAGGAGCAAGATTGCTCTTATATGGACCTTGGGGTGTACAGACCAGAGAGATCAGAGTAGGAGAAAGTTATGGTGTATCGAGATCTTCGACGGTGTGTTTTGGTATGGGTGAGACAAACATTGCAGATTCGTTGGTCATTTATTGGCCATCCGGTCATATAGAGCGGTTAGAAAATTTGGCATCCGATAGCCATTATCAAATAAAGGAGGGACTGTGTATGCAGGTACTACAGCACATCGAAATTCAAGAAACTCCTACACTCTGCTTTGAGGATTCGATCATACTTCGGACAAAAAATGAGCAGGTCGTTTTATGGAATACCGGCGTGCTTTCGGATACATTGGTCGTCCGTACACCGGGCAGCTATTGGGCAAAAACCCAAGAAGAAGAGGCTTGTTTTGAAAGCATTGTGTCAGCTTGGAAAGTAGATTATTATCAGACCGATCCGGAGTTGTATAATGGAGATTTGGATATTTGTGGCTCTGAACCGATACTGTTAGAAGCTCCTCCCGGCAACCATTATCGATGGAATACAGGAGATACCAGCTCGACAATTTGGGCTACACTTCCTATCAATTACCAACTCCAATTTAAGGACGTATGCGGAAATGACCAACAAATAGAGACCGGCAAATTGGAGTTTTTTGAGATGCAAATACCGGAAGTAGTACATGATACAATTGATGCTCCAGGAGAATTAGTCTTAGTGGCGCACGGTCAAAACATCATTTGGTATGCTGATCAAGAAAAGAAAATTGAACTGAGCCGCAATGATACCTTATATCTCTATGCAGAAAAGGATACGGTAGTCTATGCTGCCTCAAGTACTTTTGAAGTCGAGAACCAAGATACTATCATCCGTCAAAATCTTTTAGGTGCATCCGGTGTACCGGCTAGTTCTATCAACGGTGGTCTTTATTTTGATGTGCTGCGACCAATAAGAATCGAGTCTCTCATGGTTTTCGGAAGCAGTAATGGGCAAAGGTCTATCATCGTATATGATCAAAGCGGAGATGTTGTATATCAGCAGGACTTTGAAATATCAGAGGGATCAAATACCCTACAGCTGGATGCACAGCTTTCTCCGGGTACCGATTATTTTATAACCACAGACACAACGGTCAATATCCAACGATCCGGAAAAAAAGGACCGGATCTGGTATTCTTTAAGATGTCGGAGCATTTTCCTATAGGAGATCCTTCAAGGATATTGGTCACCGGCTCCAATTTTGGTTCATCTTTGTTTTGGTATTTTACAGACTGGCAGATTGTAGATGCGGATCCCTGTACCTCAGAGGCAGTACCGGTTTATGGTATCGTGGACCGCGGTACAAATACAAGTGATCTACCTTTACAATTTTTAGAGATCTATCCCAATCCATCTAATGGTTCGGTACACTTTAAACTTGATAAGATACCCTTAGTGCGTCTTGAACTAATGGATACGGGAGGTCGATTGCTTAAGTCTGTTGACTTGGAACACATAACTGCTTATCAGTGGGATCTTACTGACCTTGAATCAGGCTTGTACTTAATAAAAGTATTCGATCTAAACACAAAGCATACTTCCGTCAATAAATGGATCAAGTACTGATCCTGTCTATTTTTTGTTTAGATTCTTATTTATGCCGAGCTTTGACAGTTAATTTTTTAGGATGGTATGGGGCTTTATATTAGGATTTTTTTTAATATTTAAGATATTTAAAATATCTTATGGGTTTAGATAATTTTATAATACATAATGCACACATCCTTAGTGATATATGAAAATTTTGTTTTTTTGATCCTTATTATGTACTCTCTATTGGGATTTAGATAGGATATTTTTTGTGGCTTATTGGAGTCGTTGTTTTGCTCGCATTTTTTTAAAAAAATGATGACAACACAAGCTGAATGCTTTTCGTTAATTACTTTAGTATGATGAATACTTCTATTTGGGTCAAAGTAGTGCTGTTTAGTTTGATGCTGTCATGTACCGCTACAAACATCCTACGCGATGGGCGAACAGCTTTTGAGCTCAAGCGATATAGTGAGGCTATCGATTTATTTGATCGCGAATATCAAAAAGCAAAAGACAAAGAAGAAAAGGCCTATTATGCATATATGTTAGCTCTGAGTTATGAACGTATCAGTAAGGTAGCTCAGTCATTAAAATGGTATCGTAAGTCTGTAGAACTGGACGAAGACCCGGAGTCGCTAGAGGCATATGCCTTTGCACTTAAATCCAATGAAAAGTATCCGGAGGCGATCAAAGTATTCTCAAAACTATATGACGAATTTGGTCGAGATCAGCGGTATAAAGGCCAGATAGCTGCCTGTCGTCAGGCTATTAAATGGCAGAATGTCGCAGCGAGACAATTGATTCAA
>JAJRUR010000320.1 GCA_024277695.1 Bacteroidota bacterium
GGTTTCGCTCATAGTGGTTTTTATTTTGTCTGTGGTTTTACAACTGATCATAAATGCAAAAAGAACAGCAAAGTAAAGCAATGTGTTTTTCATAGTATAATTTTATTATATCCAAGATAAGGCTTCGAATGTAAGTTATTTTATTTAAAAATAGTAGATCTACTATACTAGCGTGTTGGAGTATTTAGATAAAAACAATTGTTTTATCGACCAAAATAATAAACATGCAAGTGTACAAGCGTAGAAGAGTTCGTAGCAAAGAAGTTTTTTAGTACATTCTTTTCTTTTTTCGATGGGCAAAAAATTCCTGTTTACGACGTTGTTTTTCTTTTTGCCATTCTTTTTTTTCAGCCGCAGTCATAGGCTTATCAGTTTGAGGAAAGGGATGATCACTGATGCGTTTTATTTTTTGGTCTATAAGCTTTTCGATGTCTTTGATGTAAGCATTTTCTTCGGGCTCGCAAAGGGAGATGGCTATACCATTTTCTCCTGCCCTTCCTGATCTTCCGATTCGGTGTACGTAGGTTTCGGCGATATTGGGAATGTCGTAATTGATGACATATTTGAGCTTGTCGATGTCTATGCCTCGCGCGGCGATGTCGGTAGCTACTAATACATGGATTTGTCCTTGTTTGAACTCTTTGAGTACTTTTTGGCGTTGGTTTTGCGCTTTATCCCCATGGATAGCGGCTGCTTTTATCTTTTGTTTTTTGAGATTTCTGACGATTCGATCTGCGCCGTGTTTGGTTCTGGAGAAGAGGAGTACACGATCTATATTTTCGGTCCGGAGGATATGGAGCAACAAATCTTTTTTGCTGAGTCTATTGGTATAATAGAGGTATTGTTTGACGGTATCGGCAGCAGATGATACGGCACTCACTTCTATTTTGGATGGATTGGTAAGTATTTTTGACGAAAGTCTAACGATATTATCTGGCATGGTAGCCGAGAAAAATAGAGATTGTCTCTTTTGAGGAAGTATTTGGAGCAATTTATTGATATCGTGGATAAATCCCATGTCGAGCATTCTATCCGCTTCATCGAGAACAAATATTTTGATATCATCCAAACTGATGAAGCCTTGGTTGATCAGGTCGAGCAATCTCCCCGGTGTCGCTACGAGGATGTGTACTCCTTTTTTGAGTTTTTGGACTTGGTGGTGCTGTTTGACTCCTCCGAAGATAACGGCATGGCGTACTTTGGTGTATTTGCTATAGAAATCAATATTGTCAGCGATTTGTATAGCGAGTTCTCTAGTCGGAGTGACGATGAGTGATCGGAGTTTGGCAGGTCCGTCAGATTTTGATTCTATTTTGTGGATCAGCTGGATGATGGGCAATGCAAAGGCTGCTGTTTTGCCGGTTCCGGTTTGGGCACTTGCCAGTACGTCTTGTCTATTGAGTACTATGGGGATAGCTTTTTGTTGGATGGAGGTAGGTTCTGAATAGTTTTTTTCTTTTAGTGCCTTCAATATAGAAGGTACGATGTGTAGTTGGTCAAATGTCATAGAATTGGTTTGTATGTGAAATAGCTTATGAGGAATGCGCCTAAGCCGGGCTATAAATAAAATTTAAAAAGTATAAGACTGTAGGAAAAGTCTTACTAGTATATGATCTAATAACGTATATCCTCCCTGAATAGTTTTGGATACGGCCTAAATATCCACTTATAGCATCTCATAGATACCGGCGATGCCCTGTCCTCCGCCTACGCAGGCAGTGACCATGCCGTATTTTTGACCTCGCCTTTTGAGTTCATAAAAAACTTGGGTAGAGAGTTTGGCTCCGGTACATCCGAGGGGGTGTCCTAGTGCTATCGCTCCACCATTGACATTGACGATGTCGGGATTGAGCCCTGACTCTCGAATTACCGCAAGGGACTGGGCAGCAAAGGCTTCGTTGAGTTCGATGATATCGATATCTTTTAGTTTCAGATCGGCTTTTTTTAGCGCTTTAGGTATCGCCTCGACTGGTCCGATACCCATATAAAGCGGATCTACCGCCGCTACAACACAGGATACTAGACGGGCTATAGGCTCTAGCTGGAGCTCTTTGACCATCTTTTCGCTCATCACAAGTACAAAGGAGGCACCATCGGATGTTTGAGAAGAACTGCCGGCAGTTACAGATCCTCCTTGGGCAAAAACAGGTCTGAGTCCGGCAAGTGCCTCGATAGTTGTCGTCCTTCGCACACCTTCATCCGTATCCACCGTAAAAGTCCTGCTGAGTTTCTGATCTTCTTGATAATACACTTGCTCGACCTCTACGGGGACAATTTCATCCTTAAAGCGCCCTGCGTCTATTGCTTTGGCAGCTTTTAGATGGGATTGGTAAGAAAAGGCGTCTTGGTCTTCTCTGCTGACCTTGTATTTGTTGGCTACAGCCTCCGCTGTGAGTCCCATGCCGATCACATAGTCCGGAGTATCTTTGGCTATATTGTAATTGGGAGCGAGCTTATATCCTGTCATGGGTATATTGCTCATGCTTTCTGCTCCACCGGCTATATAACAAGAACCCATGCCTGCTTTTATTTTTGCTACAGCTATAGAAATAGACTCAAGCCCCGAGGCACAGTATCGATTGATCGTCATTCCGGGGACTTCTTTGCCCAAAGCACGTACAGAGATCATCCTTCCGATTTGGAGACCTTGCTCACCTTCCGGTATAGCGCAACCCACGATGAGATCATCTACTCTCTTGGGATCGAGTTTTGGAGTGTTTTTTAATATATGCTGAATTACTTCTACTGCTAGATCATCGGATCGCATAAAGCGAAATCCTCCTTTTTTTGCTTTTGCTACGGCTGTCCGGTAAGCGGAGACAATGTATGCTTCCATTTTTTTATTCATTTTATGACGTATCAATAATATAATTTTTTCATCTAAAAGTCCTCCCCCGAACTCCCTCCAAAGGATTCGGAAGATGGCTTGGTTAGTGGATCGAGGTAATTTATTTTCTTCTTCGTTTTTTCATTCTTTGATTAATTCCTCAAGGGTTTTCCCTTTTCCAACATATGCTGAATACGCTCCATAGTTTTTGGTTCGCCACATAGACTTAGGAAAGCTTCACGCTCTAGATCTAGGAGGTACTTTTCCGAAACCCTAGACTCCTCAGAGAGGTCACCGCCGCAGAGTACCCAAGCGATTTTTTTGGCGATTTTGATATCATGTTCTGATGCATAATTTCCTCTTTGGAGGCTGTGCGCAGCCACATAAAGGGCCGCTAATCCGGTACGACCCAATACACGTACATCCTTTCTTTGGATTGGAGTGACATATCGATCCGATAATTCGATGACTTTTTGTTTGGCTTCGTGTATGGCCAGATGCTTATGGACGATGACATCATCTTTTTCTTTTAGAAGATATCCGTATTGATATCCCTCATGCGCTGATGTAGCTACGGAAGCCATTGCTATGGTTTTAAACTTATTGATGAGCGTCGGGATCTGTACATCTCCATCAAAATAAGCATCGCTCGCTCGTAGTGCAAATTCTTTTGTGCCCGCACCTCCCGGCAGGAGTCCGACTCCGACTTCGACCAGTCCGATATAGGACTCCGCAGATGCTGCTACTGCATCGCAGTGCATACTCATCTCACAGGCTCCACCAAATACGTAGCCTTGAGTAGCTGCCACTACGGGGATGCTCGAATATCGGCATCGCATGACCGTATTTTGAAATTGAGCTACAGCTATATTGAGCATGTCAAACTGCTGTTGAAAAGCCATCATACCTACCATCATCAGGTTGGCTCCAACACTGAAGTTTTTGGCATTATTTCCTATGACCAATCCACGCCAATCCCCATTTTCTGCAATGTTAATCGCTTCGTGGAGTCCGCTCAAAATTCCTTCGCCGATGGCGTTCATCTTGGATGTAAATTCCAGGCAGAGTACTTGGTCTCCGATATCGTGCAATACCACTTCTTCATTCTTAAAAATAGGGCTTCGATGTCGGATATTGTCCAAGACAATAAAATCTTCTGTACCCGGAATCAGCTCATAATCTTTTGTCAGCGGATTGTAACAGCGTTTTTGATCGTCTATAATTTTGTAAAAGGACGCATGTCCTGCATCTATCATGTCTTGGACCCAAGGAGCCGGACTATAACCCAACTGTATAGCAGTGTCATAAGCTTTTTTTAATCCGATGATGTCCCAATACTCAAATGCCCCATAATCCCAAGCAAATCCGGCTCTCAAAGCATTGTCTATATTATAGATAGTGTCAGAAATCTCCGGAATCCTATTCGACGCATAAGCGAACAGACCTGCCAAAGACTCTCTGATGAGTTGACCGCCTTTATCTTCATGATCAAAAAGTGCCGCAATGCGTTTTTTTGGGTTTTCAATTTGTTTGGAGAGCTTCAGACTATCCAAAACCGATTTTTGTTTAGGTCTGTATTCTAGTGTGTCTAGATCCAAACCCAATATGATGCGTTTGCCATTGTGATCACGATCATTGGTTTTTTTATAAAAACCCTGACCCGATTTGTTGCCGTAATATTTATTGTCCAGCAAAAACTTAAAAAACTTCGGCGTCTTGATATGGTGGATTTGTTCATCCTTGGGACATCCGGCTTTCATACCGTTGATGACTTTATCCGCTACGTCCATACCGACTAGATCACCCAGCCTAAAGGTGCCGGTACCCGGTCTGGAAAGTGCAGGACCGGTGAGCTTGTCCACGTCTTCGATGGACAATCCAAGTGATTCGGTCAGCTCAAATATTTTTGCCATAGCATATACTCCGACGCGATTGGCTATAAATGCCGGAGTGTCCTTGCATAGGACGGTCTGCTTGCCTAAGTAGTTGCGACCAAAATGCATAAAAAAGTCCACCACTTCGGGATCTGTCTCTGCTGTAGGAATTATCTCCAAGAGCTCCAAATAGCGGGGAGGATTAAAAAAGTGCGTGCCGAGAAAATTCTTCTTAAAATCATCAGAACGACCTTCGAGCATGAGATGAATCGGGATACCCGAAGTATTAGAAGAAACCAGACTACCTGCGGATCTATATTTTTCGACTTTTTCAAAAATCTGCTTCTTGATGTCGAGACGCTCAATGACTACTTCGATAATCCAGTCAGCATCTTCGATTTTTTCAAAATCATCTTCAAAGTTGCCGGTTTGGATGCGACGGGCAAAATCCTTATGGTAGAGTGGGGCCGGTTTGGATTTGATGGATTTTTTTAGTGCTCCATCTACTATGCTATTTCTTTGGGCGCGATCTCCCAGTGCTTCTGCCGAAAGCTCAGGGGGAACTATGTCGAGCATGAGGACTTCCATACCGATGTTGGCCATGTGGCAGGCGATTGCCGAACCCATAACCCCGGAACCGAGTACGCTTACTTTTTTAATTCTTCTCATATGAATCATTCAATATTTTGACAAAGATATGCAATTTTGACTTTAAGTCAAAATATTTGAGTATTGCATATATTAACTCTATGTTGGTCAATTTATAAAACATTATAAAAAAAAATAATATATTTGTGTTTTGGCTTCGCTATATACTATACGTAGATAGTGGGTCGTTATTTTGTTTAACCAATCAAATATAGCTCTATGTTTTTAATTTTTCTTCAAGCAAAAGCCACAGAATCAGAAATCAAAACTCAAGGACTCATGGATGTGATCATGCAGGGTGGTCTATTGGGGATGATCATAGTAGGCATTTTGTTTTTGCTTTCTGTGATGGCTTTATATATATTTATTGAGCGTTACTTCACTATTAATAAGGCTGCTAAAATAGATGAAGGCTTTATGAACAGCATCCGCAGTCATGTACAAGCCGGAAAAGTAGAGTCTGCACTGGCATTATGTGAGACGACCGATAGTCCGGTAGCACGACTTCTAGAGAAAGGGATTCAGCGTATAGGGAGACCTTTGGAAGATATTGAGGCGGCGATCGAAAATGTGGGTAATCTTGAGGTTTTTAAGCTCGAGAAGAATCTATCAACGCTAGCATCTATTGCAGGTGCGGCACCGATGATTGGATTTTTTGGGACGGTGACAGGTATGATATTGGCATTTTATAAGATGGCTACAGTGGAGAATGTAACACCTAATGTACTATCCGAAGGTATCTATCAGGCTTTGATTACTACTGCAGCTGGATTATTTATAGGGATTTTGGCCTTTGTAGGTTATAACTGGTTAGTGACCAAGGTACAGCATGTCGTATTTAAGATGGAAAAATCTACTTTGGATTTTATGGATTTATTGCAAGAACCCTCAAAAGCATAGGATATGGCATTAAAAAAAAGAAATAAAGTCAGTGCGGAGTTTAGCATGTCGTCTTTGACGGATATTATATTTTTGTTGTTGATCTTTTTTATGTTGACTTCTACATTGGTAAGCCAAAATGCCCTCAATCTGAAGCTTCCGAGTTCGAGTAGTAAGACCGTAGCACCGCAGTCTCTTTCTGTAAGCATCCAGAAAGGAGGCAAATTTTCTGTAGATAGCAAGCGCATCAAAGCGTCGGGCCTGGAAGCTGCTATACGGAGAGGCATTCGAAAACAATCCAAAAAAGACGGCAAACCCACGGTCAATATATTGGCTGAGCAGGGTGTAGGTATAGAGCATGTTGTGCGTGTGATGGATATATGCAATAGACTTAAAGTCAATGCTATATTACTCACCGAACCCAATTAGTCTTCACAGTTTTGTGCATTTTATGAAGTCTAGGCATCCTATGTACTAAACAATTTGATTTAAATTTTTTTTTTGAAAGAGCAAGATCATATATTGACAGAAGAAGAAAAAGAACAGCGCAGGAAGCGTTTTCTATATATTTCTATCGCCATTCATGCTACCATACTGTTGGGCTTGATCCTCATTCCGCTTTTTAGTTATGAATTTCCGCCGCCGGGTCAAGAAGGAGTACTCGTCAGTTTTGGAGAGCCGGACAAAGGACAGGGCGATGATATGCCGGA
>JAJRUR010000023.1 GCA_024277695.1 Bacteroidota bacterium
ACGGAGTTTCAAGATCAATGCATGAAGATTACGGAGCCGGAGATATATCAAGAGATCGCCCATAAGATTGAAGTTTCTAAAAAAGACCGCGATAGATACATCAAAGAATTTATCAAACCGATCAAAAAAGTACTGGCACGAACGGATTTAAAATTCAAAATTTTGGGTAGGCCGAAGTCTATACATTCGATATGGACGAAGATGAAGAAGAAGAAAGTAGATTTTGCAGAGATCTATGACTTATTTGCTGTACGGATCATCTTGGACATCAAGAAAGAGGAAGAGAAGCAAGCCTGTTGGCAAGTATATTCGCTGGTGACGGATGTCTATCAAGCGATTCCGGAGCGTTTGCGAGATTGGGTTACTACTCCTAAGTCCAATGGGTACGAGTCCTTGCATACTACGGTTGTCGGTCAGGAGGGTCGGTTTGTAGAGGTACAAATTCGGTCAGAGCGGATGGACGATATTGCAGAGCGTGGATTTGCGGCTCATTGGAAGTATAAGGGCTTAAATGGTCAAGTCAACATGTATGAACACTGGTTGGATGGTATTCGAGAGATGTTGGAAACCAAGCACACGGATGCCATGGAGTTTTTGGATGATTTTAAGACCAATTTATTTAATGAAGAGGTCTATGTATATACCCCTAACGGGGACTTAAAAGTACTACCCAAGGGAGCAACTGCCTTAGATTTTGCTTTTTCAGTCCACTCTGACATCGGATATCATTGCAGTTCTATCAAAGTCAATAAGAAGCTTGTACCCTTGGGTTATAAGCTGGACAATGGAGACCAAGTACAAGTATTTGTCCATAAAAACCAAAAGCCCAAAGAAGACTGGCTGAAGCTCGTAGTCACCGGAAAAGCCAAAAGTAAGATCCGATCAGCTATGAAAGAAGAGCGGCGGCGCATAGGGGAGACCGGCAAGGAGCTTTTGCTACGCAAACTCAGCCATTATAAACTCAGTTTTGAAAAGAATGTGGATACCTTGGTCAAATATTTTGGTTTGAATAGTCGTGTTGATCTATATTATGCCTTATCCCAAGAAGAAATTAACCTCCAAGTGCTCAAGACATTTGAGACACAAGGGGACAAGCTGCTCATACCGGACAAGCCCGCGACACAAAACATCGAAAAAGTTCGTGCAGAGCCGGTAGTAAAGAAAAGCAAAGTCCATCTACTCATCAACGGAGAGCCTGCCGAGCAGTTCCAGTTTCAGTTAGCCAGTTGTTGTAATCCTGTACAGGGAGATGATATTTTTGCATATACCTCTACCGGTGGTATGAAGATCCATCGGTTTTCGTGTCCTAATGCTACACATCTGATGGCAAATTATGGATACCGCGTGATGAAGGCCGAATGGCAGTTGAGTACAGAGACCTCCTTTGTAGTCGGTTTATTGATAACGGGATTGGATGATGGGCCCGGTGTGATTGAGCGATTGACGAGTTTGATATCACGCGAACTTCAAATCAATATTCGTTCGTTTTCTATTCAGGGCAATGAGGGATATTTTGAGGGCAGGATCAAGATATTGGTCAAGAACAAGGATCAATTAAATCTTACGATGCGCGCCATTAAAAAGCTTCCGGGAGTAGATGATGTCCTACGTTATGAATAATTATGGTTTGTAGATTTGGACTAGAGAATAAAATTAGCTGATAAAAATTTAATAATGCAATGCGTCAAGAGCAACTCATCGAAAACGTCAAAGCTATTTTTTCTACTTATTTGGAAAAAAACGGCCATCGCAAGACTCCCGAGCGATTTGCTATTTTAGAAGAAATATATAAGCGCAAGGATCACTTTGATACCGAGGCACTTTATGTCCATATGAAAGAGAACAATTATCCGGTGAGTAGAGCTACCGTTTACAATACGCTCGAGCTGCTCGTCCAATGTGACCTCGTACGCAAACATCAGTTTGGAAAAAATATAACGCAGTACGAAAAATCATATGCCAATAAACAGCATGATCATCTCATCTGTGTAGATTGTGGCAAAGTTTTTGAGTTTTGTGATCCGCGGGTCCAGCAAATCAAAGATGTCATGTCAGAGATTCTCAAGTTTGAAGTGGTGCATCACTCCTTAAATCTTTATGGCAAATGTCAGGGTGCATGTGACAAAAAAATTACAAATCTCGACGGTCCAAAACCCGATAAGAAATCAACATAAAACTACCTATCCAAAACAGAGCTAAACCGAGTTCGACCAAGTTGAGCCCCGTGGGCACATACTGCAAGGCATATTTTGAAAGTGGAAAATGTATCAAATTATTGACTGCTCTAAAGGGGAAATACCAAATCGGCCAGTCCAATTGATAATAAAAATACGCCGTAACAAAATTTTCTATAAACAGAGTGTACATCATAAATAAGACCAAAGCAAAACCACTCCGCCTAATGACGACAGCAAAAAGCATGGCAAGGCATAAAAAGCCAAATATCTCTACAAAAACAAGGGGCAAATAGATGATCTCCTGAAATACATAAGTCAGCGATGTCACCGGTGAGTACATATATCCCAAGACGATACCTAAGACAAAAATCAACAAGACATTTAGCGCACTGAGTGTTGCTATGAGGAGAAGTTTAGATTTTAGAAACTCATATTTTGAGAGGCCGTCGATGATATTCTGCCGAACGGTTCTGTTTGAAAATTCATTCGTAATCGAAATGATGACGATAAAGCCAAGAATCCATTTAAATAAGCTCCCCAAATAAGCTAAGTTTTGCCAAATATCCACGAAGTCAAATATTGGTAGTCCAGTTTGGAGAAAGGCTTTAAATGAGGGGGGACCTTTGGCCACCAAAAAATCAATAGCTGACTTGCTAAAAAGTCCGATCAGTGAATAGCACAACACGAACAAACCGAGCATAATCCAAAAAGGTTTTGCATATTTTATTTTTAGCCATTCTAAAGCAAATATTCGGAGCATAATGGTCTAATTATTGGTACTGAGGATTTCTAAAAATTCTTGTTCGAGTGAAGAAAAAACTTTTCGTAGGTGCACTAAAGTTATTCCTCGTTCAAAAAAGTAGCGATTGAGTTCTTCTAAGGAAAGATTTTTTTCTTTGGGCTCGACGACAAACCATTGTGCCTGTTGTTGAGTTAATATTAAGTCGTTTCTACCTTCGATGAGATCTTTTAATGAAGACATATTGGCAGCAGCCAATTCTATTTTTTCATTTTTGTGGAGTATTTCTTGGACGGAGGCTTGATAGATTTTCGTACCGGATTGTAGCACCATAAAGTCCGTACAAACTTTTTGGACTTCGTCGAGTAGATGACTAGCCAAAATAATAGTTTTGCCTTGATCGGCTATCTGAGAAATGATAGATCGGATGTCAGCGATACCTTGAGGATCGAGACCATTGGTAGGTTCGTCAAAGATCAGCACCTCAGGGTCACAAAGCATAGCTGAAGCAATAGCCAGTCGTTGTTTCATCCCGAGAGAGTACGTTTTGAATGCATCATTGTGCCTACCGAGCAGTCCCACAGTGTCAAGAAGTTGCTCATATGGAACTGCTTGTATTTCTTTGATTTTTGCAGTAATGCGTAAATTTTGTAAAGCCGAAAGATTAGGGTAAAAAATGGGCTGTTCTAAAATGGCACCAATCTTTTTGCGCAGCGCATAGTGCTCGCCTTTACCGAACCAGTCAAAGTGACCGGAAGTTTTGCGCACAACTCCTAAGAGCATGGCGAGCGTAGTAGTTTTTCCACTGCCATTGGGACCCAACATGCCGAAGACTGTACCTCGTTTGAGCTCAAAACTCAGGTTTTGCACTGCCTTGATTTTGCCAAAGTGCTTGGTCAAATCCCTTACAATTAACACATCACTCATCGGGGTCTTTCTTTTTATGATCTGAGAGTTTTACGACAGCTTTTCCACCCAACTGTTTTCTGAAGAAATCAAAATCAGCTCCACTGATAGCCTGAAGGTATCGAAGATCCGGTGCACCTTGCAGCTCTAGCAGTGCATACTGATGATCAAAATGGAGCAGAAGTACAAAACGCTCTTTGGGGGCTAGACCGGTTGAACTAAACTGGAGAAAAGAATCGTCTTCTCCTCTGGCGCTGATGAGCACATGAGCATCGCCTCTCCGTAGTGTAGATTTTAATTTTTGAAAAGTTTGCGGGGCTTGTTTTCCTTTCAGAAAATGCACATCTATACGCTCAATTGGGCGGATCAATTTATTAAAATTTTGGTCTTGGCTCACATTGGCCAAACGCAAAACACTCGGATAAATATACCAAGAAGATTTGTCTATACCTTCAAGCAGATTACTTGGAGGACCGCTCTTCGGCATCACACAAGAGCACACCGTCAGCAGTACAAGAAAAAAGCAATAATAAAGTCGCATCACGATATCAAATGTACAATGCAGTAAGCAAAATATCTATATTTTTCGACGG
>JAJRUR010000321.1 GCA_024277695.1 Bacteroidota bacterium
AGCGATGCCTCCCTGTTTTTGGCATTCTGCAATAGCATGGATGGCCAATGTGGTCTTACCGGATGATTCCGGTCCATAGATTTCGATGACTCTTCCTCTGGGCAGTCCGTTGATGCCCAGTGCTATATCCAAGCTCAGAGAGCCTGTGGGTATGATTTCAGCCTCTACAACTTGCCTGTCTCCCATGCGCATCACTGCACCTTTGCCATAAGTTTTTTCCAGTTTATCGACGGTTAGCTTAAGCGCTTTCAATTTTTCTTCTTGTTCTTTTGACATGTGTTATATGTGTTTTATATTTTAGGGATGTAAAGATAATAGAATTCTATTGCTTTAGCTTGTCAGAAGAAAAGAAAAATAATGGTGGACTAAAGTACATTGTTTGGCATGGTCAAGCGGATAGTGTTGAACACTTGAAGGGTCAGATAGCCAATTCTCCATTCGGAGAATTTTTTTTTAGCAGATACAATATATTTATTGTAGGGCTATCACTTCATTTTGGCTATTTTATAGCTCTTGCGTTGTTGTCCATCGGTGACAAGGAGATAATAAATACCCGGACTGAGTGATTTTCCCGAAAGGGAGATGCTACTATCTGCAGGCTGATACAGTGTGGGTTTGATTATTTCTCTCCCTAGTGCATCTACCAAAGAATAATAAATAGCTTGGTTACAATTTGTCTTAATTTGTAGCAGAGTTTGGTCGACGAAAGGATTGGGCATAATTTGTACTGTAAAGCAATAGGCATCGGCGATGGAGTTATCTTCAACTGAAGAGATAATGATCTCATCGACATCTATTTTTATCTCGCTGAGGCTGTAACAGGGGCCGCCGTAATTGCTCAGGGCTGTGATCAGAATATATTGGGCTTCCAGCTCATCAAAATCTGGACCCGGCACGCCTTCATAAATTGTTCTACCTGAGGCTTGCGCCAATGTAAAATCACCAAAATAGTTCCATTCTGTTCCGTTGATCGAATGGTCGATACGAATATCTTGAAGTCCGTTTTGGAGTGCATCCGGATCATTGGCATTCCAGAAGTGTGATGTTTTGAGCCGATAGGGTCTGCCTAAGTTATAGAGTATCCAGTGGCTCTGAGCAAGGTCAGGATTTGGGTTGGGAGCTGCCGTACAAGAAGTCCAGGCATCATACCAAGTCGTATTGTGTCGATCGCTATAACACTGGGCAGTAATAAGGCTGACCGAACTTATCCAAAAGCTGAAGAAGAAGATATATTTTTTGATCGTCATTTTTAAAGTACTTTTATTGGAATTTAGATATTAAGAAAGCCAATGGGAAGTTGGGAACTGTTTGTATCATAGAATCTATGGAGATTTGGAAATAACAGGTGGAGATCAGAGCGTGCCACACCGAACCATAGAGCCAACTCGGCAAAATAGAGATCCGTAGCGGTAGTGGGAATAATAGCTCCGGCATCGACCTCTTGAGCGGCTCCCAAAGCGAGGTCGGGATAGTCTCCAAAGATTCTTTTGCCTCTTACAGGTCCACCCATTATGATGGCATTACCCCCCCAAGCATGGTCTGTTCCGTTGCCATTGGAAGTGAGAGTACGTCCAAATTCGGACATAGTAAAGCTCAGGACATCATCCTGAACGCCCAACTCTTCGAGTGCAGACTGAAAAGCTTGTAGAGCATCATTGATGCGCCGCATAAGCTGACCGTGCTGACTTAGGAGTTCGGCGTGGTTATCAAAGCCTCCCAAGCGCACAAAAAATATCTGCCTGTTGAATCCTAATACTTCGCGCACTGCGATCGACCGAGCAACCATGCGGAGTTGTAGTGCCAGGTTTTCTTCCGGAAATTGTGTCTGAAAATCATCCAGATTTTCCAATGCATTTTCAAATTCTTCATTGGCCTCTACCGCTGTTCTGAATATCGATGTATAATTGTTTTTAAACGGATCATTGTAGTCGTAGTTCAGAATAGAATCAATTGCTTTGGTCCTGATCGGTCCATTGCCCCAGCGGTATCCATATCCTGTAAGTCCTTGAGCACCTCTATTATTGATCACAAACTGTACAGATTGGTTGCCGGACTGAAAGACACTTGTGTTATTGAGGGAGAAATTCATAGAAATCTTATCATTGTTATTGACATCCATCATCAGGTCGGCGATTTTGCCTGCCCATCCTTTGAGTGCTCTCTCTTGTGGGGATGCTGTCTGCCATTGGTTCGCTTGGTCTGAATGCGAAAACAATCCAAGTGGGAGGCGTGCTGTTCTATTTTTGTATGCCGCTTTACTCACCGGCTCTACGAGCATGCCTACATTGGCAAGGAAACTCACTTTACCGCTATTAAATAATCCTGCAACATCACCCATACGAGGATGCAAGCCAAGTGCCTGTGTGGAGTTGTTTGGATGGATAGCTACCAGATCTGCTTGCGGATGTGCAAGATTGGAACGTGTAGCGGCATAATCTGCATATCCGCTCCCAGAGGGTACGAGCATGTTGAAGGAATCATTACCTCCGTCCAAATACAGACAGACCAATGCTTTGTATGGACCTCCGGCTATAGCCGAATTGTCCGCTACAGATGCTGCCAATGTCTTGAGTCTAAGGATAGAACTCGGCGCTGCGACCATACCCAGACCGGTGAGTCCCAGTTGTTTGATAAATTTTCTTCTCGTTTCGTTATAGCTCATCGCAAGGTTGTTTTTTGATATGATTATTTGAGTATAGTATATTCAGGGCTGATCATAGCCAGATAGACTCCCAGATAGATTCGTTCGACCAGTCCATCGAGTGTGGGTACTATGTCGAGTAGCGCATTTTTGATAATGCTTCGGGTGCGTTCAGACATTTGACCGTGAAGCATATACAGATCGAGAAAATTGATCAATACTTCCGGATTTTTGGCTTTATCTACGAGTTTGCTCAGGTCGGTATAGACATCATAATCTTCCGATAGCCAATTGCCACCAAGTCTTTCGTAATAGGTCCAAGAAAATACTTCATTGGCATAGCCAATCGCGGTGATCGAGTTGTAAATCTGAAACTCCGGTGCCATCAATCCTGCATCCGAGAGAGCACCGATAGGCTGATAATCGGGTAGATAAAAATTAAAAACAGAAGGTGATGAGAGCGGAAACTGTCCTGTATGACGTTTAAAATTCCAACTATTCATCCATAATTTTCCGGAAGGGGACTCATAGTCAAGGGTTTTGATATATTGTACTTTTCGGTCGATGGGAGCTTTGAGTTTTCCTTGAGTAGCTCGGTCTATCCAGGCACAGTCTCTAGCTTCTTGGTCGAGCAATATAGCCTTAATAACAGCTCCTAGGTTACCTCGGAGCCCTGTACCGTCATCATCAAAAACAGAAGCTACGCGTGCGATATATTGAGGTGTAGGGTTGGATTTGACAAGATTTTGGATCAATTTTTTGGCCAAGAAAGGAGCTACATTCGGGTGATTAAAAAGATGCGTCACTGCATCCTCTATATCCTTGATTCCGGGCTGATTGGCCGGTAGGACATAGCCATTGAGTAGATTTTTTTCTTTTGTTTCATGCCACTCTTCATACATGGTCATCGGTATGGTCATATCGGCATTCCAAATACCACTGCCAAAATTTAGATTTCGTGTCGTATCCAATAGTCCGCCTATACCCAAGCCGGTATAGACATCAGCAAAGTTTATGATATCGTCATTGGAGTAGCTAGGTATAGGATCACCGTTAGCGTCCGTTTTACGTGTACCATCCGGATGGAGCTCGTACAGTCCAATCGTAAAGAGTTGCATCATCTCGCGGGCAAAATTTTGGTCAGGATGGGTGTTTTCTTCAGGGTTAGCCTTCGGGTTATTGAGATGGCTGAGGTAAAAACCCATAGCCGGATGAAGACTGATGTCGATGAGCAGGTCCCGGTAATTGCCAAAAGCGTGGCGACTCAGTGTATTATAATAGCTAGACATTCCATCTCCGAAACCCGATAGGTTGGAATCATCCGAAATAACGAGAATTTCGCTCAAAGCTTGCGTGACCTTTTGCCTTAAAAGGTCTTTATGTGTAGTAGCTGCCGTCCACCAAGCATATCTAAAATGTGCCCAACTTGGTCGTCGGGGCAAATCCTCGGGAGGAGTGCCATCGGCGAGCAAAATGGTCTTGATCTCATCGAATATCTCTGTAGTCAGTGCTTGATAATCGGTTGGAGTAACTTGTATTTGCAGGTTGATCCAATTTTCTATACCCATGCGAGCTACTTCTGCGACATCAGATTCGTCGGCACCGAGCGTGGCTTGCGCCAAAAATCGAGCTGCCTCCATCAGTTTTCCCTCCAGTCCTGCACCATTAATGGTCTTATCCCCTGATGCTACTTCTCTCCATTTAGAATCATTATAGTCACTGCTTGTGGTCACTATGATTCCTTCATTATGACCGGCACCAATATAGTCATCATAGGCTTGTGCAAATAAGCCGATAACTCCATACCCAAGTAAGAAGAGTCCAATGTATAGTCGTCGCATAGAAATGAGGTTTTACGTTTATAAATATAATGACTTGCATCCTCTAC
>JAJRUR010000322.1 GCA_024277695.1 Bacteroidota bacterium
AATATGACCCCTTTATGTACCGGCCTGCTTGTTATGCAGATGAAGCAACTACCTATGGACTCAAAATAGTCAATGACGGTCTGGCTCCTGCCAAAAATATCACCATCGAACTTAATCAAGAATGGTTCACCGGTGCATTGGATCCTAGCAAAATTATCTATTCGGTGGGTGATCCCAATGGTCCTTTTTCTCCCGCTACTGCCACTATTACCAACCCTACACCGGTCTATTCTTGTGTACAAACGGCTCCGCTGGTTCGTGCCATTGATGCAGAACTTATCGGAATAAATCTCCAACCGGGAGACTCTGTCTTTTTTAAATATGAAGTGACTCATTCATGTAACTGTCGCCAATGTGATGTCTGGTACACCTACCGATCTAGAATACGATCGATCAAATGGACGGACAACTGTGACCTCGAATTTGTAGATAATGGTGATATCGAATTTGATGGCTTCTATGCCGAATTTGACGGTATTATGGAAGGCGAATCTCAAGCTCCGATGACGCAACAGTGTATGAGATACAGCCTGACGGGATTCGCTAACACTTGGTGGAGCAACACCTACAAAGCGGATTACCCAAATGCTTACCTCGAACTGATCTTTGATGCACAACCGGGATTGGATATCGATCCGAATTCTATCGTTTGGTATTCAGAATCCGGTGTCCCTTATACTCCGGTGGTGACCAGTTCCATGGACAACGGAGCAGGAGGAAATGACCAAATTATCGTACGCTTCGGTGAGTCCGGCGCTGCAGGAGATCCTTATCCGCCAGGATTTAGTGTTACCAATAGCTATGTCGAATTTTGCTATACTCCGGACTGCACTGAAAAACCCGGAGGTGGATGTGCCGAAGTAGCCGAAATCTTGATGTCTGCCTTTTTTGTAACAGACCCTTTGTGTGTCTCTTGTAAAGAACCCCAAAATTGTCCTCAACCATTTCCTATCAGTTTCGATTGTCCCAATTGTACTATCTGTGACGGTGTCACGCATAACCAATTTGATATTGATCGTGTCAATTTTGGTGAAAAAGACCTCAATAATGATTTAGTGCCGGATGGTACAGGATTGGCAGATTCTACTGTAGCCAAAGAAAAACGATTCTTGAGGGGCGATACACTAAAAGCTACATTCCAAGGTACGATCAATGATGCAGCTCCTGCTGAAAATTGGGTCAATGCTTTTGCATCCATTGATATCGGTTTCCCTGAGTTTACTATCCTCGGTGGAGATGTCAAAGTCTTTGATGCTAGCACCAACACCACACGTACCTGTGACTTACTCTCTCAATTCGTCAATAACTCCACAGAACTGGTTACTGATATCTCTTCAGGAACTTTGTCAGGCCTAGGTTGCTCAGACTTCACAGGATTTACCTATGAAGACGGTGACAGTATAGCATTATGCGTTTATTTTACACCCACTGCTGATGTGACAGGAATGGTGAGCGAAACCAGAACATTCAATACTTTATTTTATACCAGTGACGGACCATTTGCTGCCGGCGATACGTCAAGATGTAATGATCTGTTTGAGTCACTCCAACAGATAGGTATCCGTATGTTCGATAATGCAGTTTTTGCCGGCAATGACTTCGGAGGATGTGACATCCCCAATCACTATATTCGTGGTGATCTTTATTATGGTGACCTCGGTTTTGATGAATTCCCTAATGAAATAAGATCCCCCGGTATTCCGGAGACATTTACATTTGTAAAACCAACAAACTTTGATTTTCGCATCGACAAAATGCGCTATCGCATTAGACAATACGTCGGTCCGGATCACGACATCGTCGCTCTCGGTGATACAATCCCAGCTTCTTATTTTATCGAAATGGGCGATACACTCTTGTTCAATGTTGGTGACTATCTGCGATCGCTCGGAGATCCTGAAATTCCCCTCGATGACGGATTGATCAATTGGTTTTATCCGGCCATTCAAGGTAATTGCAAAAGTACACCCGGTACCTATAGCTCCAGTTCTGATTTTACAGTCTCTGTAGACCAAAATGTCTTCGGTATGCCTACACTCACTAAGTCTCAAGCTGCTGAAAACTATATGTACACAGGTGGACCTGTACTCATCGCTTCGACTACTTCACCAATCAACGAAATTACTGAGCCTATGGCTTGTGTGACGGTGGACTTAGTCAATATTACCAATATCGATGCTCCTTTCTCTTTTCTCAATGTCAAAAGCGAAACCGGTGGTCTTGTAGTCACAAGCATCACTGAGATTACTGATCCAATGAACCCCATGCCGGTCTCTCAAACACCTTTTGGTATCTATGCACTGGACAATACTGCCGCATCCGAAACCAGAAGATTTGAAATTTGTGTCAATGTTACCGACTGTGACCCTCAAACCCTCTCTTTTGTAGCCGGTTGGGATTGTGAAAAATATCCTACAACCGTAGAAGAAGCTACTTGTGCTGATCCTTCGTTTGTTAACTTCACCATACTAAAGGGAGATCTCGACGGTATCCTTGTATCCCCGATAGGTCAAGTAGAAATTGACCTGTGTGACACACTCGAATTCGTTTATAAAATTTCTTCAACACAACTCGGTAATATCAGTGATATCAACTTCGAATTTACACTCCCCAGTGACATGGATTTGATTCCCGGAAGTTTTCAGATCGCTTACCCCGTACCCTTCTCCGGTGATACCATTTTCCAGTTCTTCGAAGAACCGGACAATACCACAGGTACTACCTACGGAGATGTCGTTACAGAACATTTTCCATTATTGGATTCTGTAGGTCTTATTGGTTCGCCGGGTGCAGTTACCAATTCTAATATTATACTTGTTAAGTTCAAAACCGTTACAGATTGTGGTTTTGCTTCCGGTTCATTGCCGGTGTACAAAACTTATGCTACGGACGCTTGCGGTGACCCAACAGAATCGATCAGTAGCCCGGGAGTCCCTATTTTTATTGCCAATCATCCTCCCGAATACGATATCAATCTCAATCTCAATGACCTCTCGCTCAATCCTTGTAACATGGATCAAGCTACCCTCGATATCAATATGCAGATTTCGGCAGATCCCGGTATTTTGACGGATATGGACTCAATTAGTATCCTTTTGCCGGAAGGTTTAGCATATATCGCTAATAGCTATATGCCCGGATTCAATGCTAACCCCAACGGACCTGCAGAACAAAATAACAATGGCGCTACTACCTTATTTTGGGGTATCAATGATGGTTTGGGAAATGGAGATGTTATCGCATTTAGTATCGATATCCAAGCTCTTGACGTCGCTCAACGATGCGAAATTTATGATATCCTCGTCCAAACTTTCAGTACACAAACAGCCGATTGTAAAGGTATGACCTGTACCATAAAATCCCTCACCAGCAATGAGGCTATTAAAGTAGATGTCCAAAAACCGGACCTCGATATCCGCGACCTTAATCTGACCCTGAATACTATGCCTCCTTCAGGTGGTACTTTGGATTATTCTGTAACATTACTGAATAATGGTTCTGTTCCTCAACAAGCTTCTAATGATCTAGTTATTCAGCTTTGGAACGATATCGATCAAAATGGCCTTTGGGATCCGATGATCGATGATTCGATAAGCTCTATTATCCAAAATACAACCATCAATCCGGGTGAAATGCAGACAGTCACCGGATCTATACCTATCCCACCGACAGGATTATGTACAGTTCTCGGTGTGATAGATCCTAACTATTCTTGTAATTGCAGTCAGTCTGTTTCTAATCAGACTAGTGTACAGATTCAAAATAATTTTGACCAAATGGTCAGTGTCTGCTCAGAACAAACTCTCCAAGTCGGTCCGGGTGCTATTACAGACTATGCCTATGAATGGCTTAGTGTAGATGGCTCTAATCTAGCAGCCTTGAGTGCTACAGATACCACACCTGTTGATTTTAATTTTGCCAATAATACCGGCGTCAATATCGTATGGAAGTATGCTCTTCGCTCTTCATTTACAAATTGTTACAGCTATGATACTCTAGAAGTAACCTTGTTCCCCAATATGGACTCCGAAGCGAATCCGGCTGTTTGCCAAAACATGCCTTATACCATGCCAGGCCCCGGTTCGGGTTCCAATTTTATGTGGACACCTACAACCGATCTGAGCGATCCAACAGATCCTTTCGCTGTGCTCGATCCGGTACCTATGAATCCAATCACTTATACACTGGATTACTTGGATGATAACGGTTGTATGACACAACGATTAGTCAATATATCTCCGGTCAATTGTGCCGCTAATACCGGTATCGGTGATACGGTTTGGTATGACCTCAATATGGATGGTCTTCAAGATCCGGGAGAACCCGGCATCCCGGATGTAACTGTGTTTTTGTATAATGCATCCAACACTACACCAGGTAGTCATATAGCTGTAGCCATGACAGATTCCGCCGGACATTATCTCTTTAATGGGATCCCCGCCGGAAATTATGTCGTTGGTTTCCAATCACCCGATGGTTTTGTGGTCACCATGCAAAATATCGGAGCTGATGATACTATCGATAGTGATATTGATCCCGGAACAGGACTGACCGGTTCTTATTTTATTCCTAATGGAGTGCTGGACACAACTGCCGATGCAGGTTTTATACCCAATTGTGATATCAATGTTTCCATTGCTCATGTCTCCGAATGTATGCCTACAGACTCCGGACAAATAAGACAAATACAGCTGGATATTGACTGGACAGGAGCTATCTATACTTATGATTGGCTTACCGGCTCAGATACCATCGAGTTGGATATTTTAGGTCAACATTTTGATATCGTCATTGATACACTCCAAGGCGATACATCTTGGACAGTTATCATGCAAGAAAATATGATCACAGATGTGACGGCCAATGTATTGTTGTCACAATTACCTGATTGTATGAACTCAGATACCACCATGTCTATCACACCATGTATTTATGACTTGGCTATGATCAAGGATCTACCGACTCAACCCGGCTTAATGTATGGTGATACTTTACCTTTCTTTATTAAAGTGGTCAATCAAGGAGCCCAACCTATGACCAATATCAAAATCAATGACTTCTTACCCTCAGGTTTTGCCTTCGACCCTTCCATCAATACAGGATGGATGCAGTCAGCTCCGGATACTTTGATGTACATCATATCGGATACTCTCCAAGCCGGAGATATGATCAATATCCCGCTAAACCTCGAATTGTTGATGGCTTCAGAACCTAACGCATGGCTCAATAAAGCTGAAATTTTCTCCTTCGAAGATACACTCGGTGTCGATAGATCAGACCAAGATATAGATAGTAGCCCTGACAATAATCCTGACAATGATGCAGGGGGCGCACCTAATTCCGGCTCGGATGATGCACTAAACGGAGACGGATCAGGCACCCCGGGTTCTAACAACCCCAATACAGATGAAGATGACTCGGATCCCGAATTGGTCAATATAGTTGATATGGCATTGACCAAAACTATTCAAACTCCGGCTCCATATGCTTATGGAGATACGATCACATTCTTAGTTAATGTATTTAATCAAGGAGGGGACACTGTTACCAATATCAAAGTAAATGACTATATTCCTATGGGTTTCGCTTGGGATATGTCCAATGAACCTGACTGGATGCTGATGGGATCAACAGCTATGCAAACCATCCCCGGACCTCTAGCTCCAGGTCAAATGGCTTCGGTACCTATCCGACTCATCCTACAGCCTAGTACACCGGATCAGTTTACGAATATTGCCGAATTATCAAGTTTCCAAGATGCCAACGGAAACGATATCACAAACCAAGATATCGACTCCAATGCGGACAATGACCCAACAAATGACGCAGGGGGCAACCCGGGATCCGCTTCAGATGATGCTATCCATGGTAATGGTTCCGGCACTCCGGGAGACGCTAATGCTTTGACAGATGAAGATGATGCAGACCCGGCATACATCGTCATACCTCAAATTGATCTGGTCAAAACCGCTACAATGGTAGTGCCTGCATCTAGTGGAATCGATGGAAATTTTGATGTTACTTATGAAATGGTCATTACCAATCCTGGTAATACTGACCTCACTATGATCCTACTTCAAGATGATTTGGTAGAACAACTTGGTGGACAGTTTATCGGTATTGTTACGCAACCGGATACAGTTCCGTTAACGGATGCTACCAGTACACCTCCGGTACATCCCGGTTATAACGGAGGAGTTATAGATACTATCTTTGATGGAATGTCCGGCATCCTCAAACCCGGCGAAACCATCACAGTTCAAATGGTGGCTGAAATCACGGGAATGATGGGACCGGATCCGATCATCAATGAAGCCTTCGTAGAGGCAAAAGATACTTTCGGTACACAAGTCATGGATCAAGATACTGCATTGGCAGCTATCCCCGATTGCTTCTTACAAGTAACTTGTCCAAATCCAAATCAGGCTATGCTAGATTGTGTGGACCAGATACCTCCCCCAGCTACAGATATCGCAGCATTTAATGCCATTGATGGATTCTCCATGATCGATAACTTCTGCGGAACTGTTTCGATAACCGCCTCGGATCTAACTACCGGATCTGGCTGCCCGGGTGATACCCTCGTACTTACTCGTACTTATATCATTACAGATTCGGGTATGCCACCTATCGGTGTTGAAATGGATACTTGTGTGGTCACTTACCGAGTCGTGGATAATTCAAAACCTATCATCATGGTGCCACCGGCTGATCTCATTCTCGAATGTGGTGATCTGAACAACACCACCGCAATTACAGCTTGGGAAATGAACTTTGGCGGTGCTATGGCCATTGATGGATGTACAGATAGCTTGATACTTAGTTTTACATCAGCTACGCCGATTGATGGTTGTGGTATGACATCCATCACACCTTACACATTTACTGCTGCAGATTCTTGTGGTAACTCTATTTCCGAAATTGCTTATCTACGTATTACTGACAATACACCACCTGTATTGACTCTACCTACAGGATCTAATATGACTACATGTGATTCTAATGTTCAAGACAGTATTAGTTTATGGTTTTCAACTGCCAGCGCAACAGATGCTTGTGGTACAACTACTATTACTCAAGCATTAGTCGGACAGCGAGAGTCCTGTGTGGCTACGAGTACACATATAGTATATACTTACTTATTTACTGCAACAGACGAATGTGGTAATACTACGACCAATACTGATCAATTTACCGTGATAGATACTATTCCACCTGCCATCACTGCCCCCGCAGACTTATCTATTGCTTGCGGCGATGATGTAGGCTCAGCTATAACAGCTTGGTTAGATAATTATACCGTAGTAGAAGCCTGTCAAAACTATACTGTGACCAATGATTTTGATGGTACGGCTCCGGATCTATGTGGTGATATGATTACCACTCTGGTACAGTCCGGGATGCCGGAGACAGTAACTTGGACGGTGACAGATGATTGTGGAGCTAGTAGTATGACAAGTGCACAAATAATAGTGACACCGGATATGACACCACCTGTGTTTAGTAATTGTTCGGATGACCTTACGGTAAATA